>JANLUX010000277.1:0-4021 GCA_031363705.1 Bacteroidota bacterium | reverse complement strand
GTCAGTAAACAGAATTTTGTTGCCATAGCATATTGCTAAACCATGACTCGGCAATTCCGTTATATAACATTGCCAATAAAGTGGTGAATAGTCCTCATAAGTTTTACTGAATAAAGTTGTTCCGCTACTATCAAATTTCTCTCCATGCACTGCACCGGCTGCTGCATCACAACCGAAAGAATATCCAGCACACAACAAGTTATTGTCTGAGGTTTTTATAATATCGGTTCCATAATAATAATTATCAGGCAAAAAGTTAAATAGTTCCTTTTCAAAAACAACTTCTCCGCTGTCATTAAAACATGATACCAATGCCTTTTCTTTAAGAATGGTTCCTCCATAAGCGCCTACAGTAAAATAGCGATGAGGGTATGGATTAATAATTTTATAAGTTACAGAGCTGAAACCTTTTTGATTCGCAACACTAAAATAATTTGGCTGTGCACTTGAATTTAAAAAGAAAATCAGGCTGATTAAGAAGAGTAAAATATTTTTCATTGGAGAAGGTTTTAATTTAACTCAAACTTACAGTTTATCTCTGCATCAATCCTAAACCAACTGATATCTCTTACCAGGCAATGATTTAAGTATTCCGCTAAACTCAAGATTAAGCAATGCCATCGAAATTTTACTCAATGGCATTTTACTCATGTGTGAAATGGTATCCACATCAAGCTGTGTATTTGCGTTGAGCAATTGCATAATTACATTCTCATCAGGTGTGAGTTCCACAAAAAGCTTTCGTTGTGTCTCCGGTTTTGATTTTTCTTTCGTTTCCCATCCAAGAATATAAACAAGATCAGCAGCTGATTCAATCAGTGCAGCTTTATTTGTTTTAATTAACCTGTTGCATCCCTGGCTGTAAGTATCATTAATTCTTCCGGGCACTGCAAACACATCGCGGTTATAAGAAATTGCAATTTCTGCAGTGATCAATGCGCCACCACGATGGGCAGCTTCAATCACGATAACTGCATCACTCAAACCCGCAACGATACGATTTCGTGTCGGAAAATTTTCTTTATCAGGATTTGTTTCAGTAATGTATTCAGTTAACAATCCGCCATTAGCCAGCATTTTTTCTGCAACTGAACGGTGCGCTCCCGGATAGATGCGATCCAACCCATGTGCTAACACACCCACTGTTGAAATATTATTTTTTACTGCTGCCTTGTGGGCGCAAATATCAATTCCATAAGCAAGTCCGCTTACCACCATGAGATCAAGTGCTGACAAATCACTGATCAATTGCTCACAAATTTCTTTTCCATATTCGCTTGCCTTGCGCGTTCCAACAATAGCAATCACTTTCTGCTGATTAAAATCCGCATCACCTTTGAAATATAAAATGACTGGTGCATCGCTGCAATTTCTTAATCGCTGAGGATAATTTTCTTCAAGAAAGAAAAAAGTTTTAAGTTTATTTTTTTCAATGAACACACATTCCTGCTCGGCACGATCAAAAACAGAATGGTTAACAATTGCTTTTGCAGTTATTGGACCTATTTCAGGTATCTTCAAAAGATTTTTTTCCTTCTCACGAAAAACAGCTTCCACACCACCGCAATAACTGATGAGATTTCGTGCAAGTACCGGACCTACACCAGGGATAAGCGTGGTGGCGATTTGGTATTTTAACTGATCGTTAATCATGGAAATTCGTTCCGAAAATAAATGGTTGGTGAAAGATATTCCAAATCTGCGAGATTTGGAATATCTTAATTCTCCTCATAAATAATTATTATCTCTGCAAATCCATTCGCACTATGAAAAAATTATTGATCTGTTTATTATTCTTCCTAACCTCAAAAATATTTGCACAACAGGCAGAAGTAATTGGTGTTGTTCGTGATGCTATCTCACATGAATCTATACCCGGAGCAACGATTTTATTTTCTGGTACTGCTTCAGGAGGAACAGTAACCGATTCTTCAGGGCGTTTTGCTTTGAAATTAGATGCCGGTGATTATACGCTTGTATTTTCTTTCATCAGTTATGAGTCAGCATCAAAAAAAGTATCTCTGAAAAACGGAGAAGCAAAAATTCTGAACATTGATTTAACCGGTTCTTCAAAAGAATTGTCAACAGTAGTAGTGAGTGCCGGAAAATTTGAACAGCGCTTAGAAGAAGTAACAGTAAGTATGACAGTTGTTAAAAAACAGCATATCGAAAATGTAAACACTAATACGATGGAAACACTGATGGAAGAAATTCCGGGAGTGACTGTTATTGACGGACAACCAAATATCCGTGGAGGAAGCGGATTCAGTTATGGAGCCGGCAGCCGGGTATTAATTTTAGTGGATGACTTACCAATGCTTGCCGCAGATGCCAATGATCCTAAGTGGAGTTTTTTACCGGTGGAAATAACGGAACAGGTTGAAGTTTTAAAAGGAGCATCATCTTCCTTGTTTGGCTCTGCAGCTCTAAACGGTGTTATGAATTTTCGAACCATTAATCCAACTTCGAAACCGGAGAGCGCGTTTACGCTGTACTCAGGAATTTATGATACTCCCCGAAGAAAAGAAATACGCTGGTGGAATAAAGAAAGATTTGTGTCAGGATTTAATTTAAGCCATGCACGCAAAATAGGAAGATTGGATTTGGTTGTTGGCGGACATTATTTAAATGATGAAGGTTATCGCATGGGTGAAACGGAAGAGAAGGTGAGAGGAAATATTAAAACCCGTTATCATTTTAATTTCTTACCTGGATTAGCTGCTGGTATCAACGCAAATGTGCAACAAGCAAAAGGCGGAAATTATTTGCTTTGGAATGATGACACAACAGGTGCATATATTCCGCAAGGTGGCCTTGATACTGGAACAACAACAATCAGTTATTACACTACAACACGAACCAATATAGATCCTTTTATCACTTACACCGGAGATAAAGGAAATCACAAATTGAGATCGCGTTATTTCAAAATAAATAATCAAAACAACACTAACCAGCAATCGCAGGCAATCATGTACTATGGAGAATACCAGTACCAGCGAAAGATTGCTTCGATTCTTAACCTGACTGGTGGTATTTCTTATCTGAAAAATGATGTAACGAGTGAGTTGTATGGAAATCACAAACAGGAAAATGCTTCCTTGTTCGGGCAAGCTGATTTAAAATACAAGCGATTGAATGTATCTATTGGCGGACGTTATGAAAATTTTGTTAACGACACATTGAATGCAGTGCATAAAAGCATTGTCCGTTATGGATTAAATTATCATTTCTTTAAAGCAACTTATTTGCGCGCATCTTATGGACAAGGATTCAGGTATCCTTCTATTGCAGAACAGTTTATCAGAACACAAGTTGGTAAAATTGTTATTTATAATAATGATAGCCTGAAACCTGAAAGCGGATGGACTTCAGAAATAGGGATTAAGCAGATCTTAAAATTATCAACATGGGTATTTGATTTAGATGCAGCTCGTTTCTGGAGTGAGTATAAAGACATGATGGAGTTTTCTTTTGGACCTTATGGTAAACCTTCAGCTCCATTTTTTGGCTTGGGTTTTAAATCACTTAACATTGGCAACACACGTATTACAGGTTATGATTTTTCTGTGAGTGGAAAAGGTGAAGTGTATGGATTAGGTACATTATTAAGTGTTGCTTACACAGAAATAAAACCAATAAAAAAAGATTTTAATCCTGCCATTGATACACTTAATTCAACTGCTAATTATAATGTATTAAAATACCGCTATCGAAAAATGTGGAAAATAGATGGTGAAATTAGTTTTCGAAAATTTGCAATGGGCTTAAGTGCGCGTTACTATAGTTTCATGGAAAATATTGATGCAGTTTTTCAGGAACCCATACTTGGCGTTTATGCGATTCCGGGAGTTAAACGATATAGGCAACTTAACAATGGTGGTAATTGGATATATGATTGGAGAGCGAGCTATCAAATTCAAAAAAGCACAACTATTTCCTGTGTAATCAAAAATTGTTTTAATCACGAATGGGCAACACGACCTGCTGATTTGCAACCTCCACGCACTTATAATTTGCA
>JANLUX010000269.1:0-2646 GCA_031363705.1 Bacteroidota bacterium | reverse complement strand
TAATGGTATTAATTGGAGTTGGTTTATTTATTAAGGCCTTACCTATTCTGCGTGAACATTCAATAATTGAAATGCTTACTTCAGAAAGCTGGCGACCATTTAAAAAAGAATTCGGCTTTTACCCTTTCATTATGGGAACTTTTTGGGTGACAGCTATTGCACTCATTATTTCTTTTCCCTTATGTCTGCTTACCGGAATTTATCTTTCAGAATATGCACCGCAAAATATCAAACGCATCATAAATCCCGTGGTAGATGTATTGGCAGGAGTACCACCGGTGGTATTTGGAGTATGGGGCGTTTTAACAGTTGTACCAATTATTTCAGAATATATCGCACCTCATTTTGTAGAATACTCAACAGGTTATAGTGTTTTAGCCGGTGGAATTGTGTTGGCAATTATGATATTTCCGCTTATCCTGAGCATACTCGGAGAAGTATTCAGTGCAATATCCCACGAACTTCGCGATGCCTCAGCATCATTGGGTGCTACCAAATGGCAAACCACAAAATTTGTTGTTGTGCGCAAAGCCGTTCCAGGCATTATCGCAGCCATGGTATTGGCAATCTCAAGAGCGTTAGGTGAAACAATTGCTGTGCTGATGGTATGTGGTAACATTTCCCAAATTCCTCATTCAATATTTGATTCCTGTTACCCATTGCCTGCATTAATTGCCAATAATTACGGAGAGATGATGAGTATTCCATTGTACGATTCAGCGCTTATGCTGGCAGCTTTGATATTATTCGTAATAATCATATTCTTTAATATCATTTCAAGATTTACACTTAAAAAATTAGAGAAGAGATTTAAAATATGAACAGGATAGAAGAAATCATTTTCAAATTTTTAATGAAGGTTTCGGCTTTCATAATTGTATTCAGCCTCCTTGCTATACTTTATACAATTGTTACTAAAGGTTTTCCTTCCATGAGCTGGGATATGGTAAGCAAAATTCCGGAAGGCGGATTTTATATTGGTAAAGGAGGTGGCATCTTAAATGCAATAATCGGTTCTATGTATGTGGCAGGCGGAGCCACAGTACTTGCATTGATTATCAGCATTCCGATAGTGCTTTACATAAATGTTTATTTACCCAAAGATGCAAAGCTTGTTAATCTCGTGCGTTCCTCTTTCGACATTATGTTTGGAGTTCCTTCAATTGTTTATGGTGCGTTTGGTTTCACCCTGATGGTAATGCTTGGATTAAAGACATCAGTACTTGCAGGCATTATCACCGTTGCTTTTTTAGTGGTACCCATTATGGTGCGCACAATGGATGAAGTGATGCGATTAGTTCCCAAAGAACTTAACGATGCTGTATATTCACTCGGAGCAACCCGCTGGGAAACTTCATTGGTTATCTTAAGACAAGTTGCACCCGGCATATTAACTGCAATATTACTTTCCTTCGGAAGGGGTATTGGCGATGCTGCTTGTGTTTTATTCACTACGGGATATACTGATAGTATCCCTACTTCATTAAGTCAGCCTGCAGCCACATTACCGCTTGCTATTTTCTTCCAGCTAAGCAGTCCGATAGAAGAGGTTCAGGGGAGAGCATATTCAGCAGCTTTAATTTTAACCATTATCGTGTTACTTATCAGCGTGACATCAAGATTTATTTCCAACAAATTATCAAAGCATAAGATTTAAAATATGGCGAATCCTTCGAGTATAAAAGTTCAGAATCTCAATGTATATATTGGCGACAATCACATTCTCAAAAATATTAATGTAGAAATTCCTGAGAAAAAGATCACCTGCATTATTGGTCCGTCAGGCTGTGGAAAAACTACTTTATTCAAATCATTCAACCGCTTACTTGAAAATAATGTTAACACACGCATTGAGGGAAAAGTTTTAGTAGATGGTCAGGATATTTATGATAAGAATGCAAACGTTACATCTATCCGCAAAAAAATGGGTTTGCTTAATCAGCGCCCTACTCCACTGCCCATGTCCATTCATGCCAATGTTGTGTATGGTTTAAAAATACATGGCATACGTGATAAAAAAGTGCATGCACAAAAAGTAACACATTATTTAAAGATAGCTTCCCTGTGGGATGAAGTAAAAAATCGCCTTGCTGATCCCGCTTCAGGACTTTCGATTGGTCAGCAGCAACGGCTTTGTTTAGCAAGAGGACTTGCTGTTGAACCCTCTATTATTCTTGGTGATGAACCTACCTCAGCCCTTGATGTATCGGTACAGTCGCGCTTTTTGGATCTTCTGACAGAACTTCAGGAGAAATTAAAGTTTGCCTGTCTCTTTATTAGCCATGATTTAGCCGTTGTCGATATCTTGGCTCACCGCATTGCGGTGATGCAGAACGGTCTACTTGTAGAAGAGGGCGATCGCGATGATATTTTGCTGCGTCCACAAAATGATTACACACGCCGATTGATTTCAGCTGTTCCGGTACCTGATCCTGCGGAACAGCGCATTCGACGTGAGGCCCGTTTAGCTGCCAAAAATTAGTTCAACTTGTGCGCAATAACTTTGAGCTTACTCTGTATGAGGATTCAGCCGAACTAGTTGAAGTTGCGACCCGTGAAGCGATCGAAGTGATAGTTCGCCAGCTTGCAGAAAAGAAAACCATTCATATCGCTTTAACTGGAGGAACACTTGGAAATGAATTTGCT
>JANLUX010000231.1:0-2484 GCA_031363705.1 Bacteroidota bacterium | reverse complement strand
TGGATAATAGAAAGAACTTTCTCCTGGTTTGAAAACACCAGAAGGCTTGGCAAAGACTATGAATATTTATTAGATACAAGCGAAGCAATGATTCAACTTGCCTCAATAAAAATTATGCTGAATAAAATTTAAACAGTTTCTAAATATTTAACCTGTTTTTCAATCAATTAAACATTTATTGATTTTTTCACAGCTGGTTGGAGTTCAATTTTTATTCATCTCCCTTCCCCACCGGAAGAAAAAATTAGCGTTGCTGTCAATAAGAGTTCATGCTTTTGTTAAAGAAAGTGATGAGGGAACGAACGGACGTACGCGCCATACGGGGGGCAGCATTTTAAAATTAAGGGGGATGAGCGGCAATAACAGTATGAAAACTTAGCCTTTCAAAAAATACTGATCCTTCTGCAAATCAAGAGTAATTGGTTTACGCCTCCACTTAAATGTAGCGAATAAAATGGAAATTGTTAAATAAACTATAATGAACAATAAGTAAAATTTTGAATACACAATCACCATTAAGATAGCAATAAGTAATCCGCAGATTAACCTGATAAATTCTTGTTTTGCAAAACGCTCATTTATGCTTTCGTTAATTATCAATGCGACATTTGTTAAGGTAGAAACAGCTAAAACTGAACAAAAAATAAATTCCCAATTCGAAATAAAATTTTTGTAAACTAATAGAACTATTGTACCTATGGTGCAACATGCAAGCTGAAAATAAGCATACTGCTTCAGGCTAAAAGAAACCTTGAACTTATTACCTGAAAAAAAGTGATGGGGACTAACAATATTTTGCGGTTTCCACTCAGGGGGCATAAACAATAATTTTACCTTATCAAACCAATGAGTTGTGGATGTGATGGTTTTCCATAGATATTGATAATGATGCCCAATAGCTGTTAGCGGATTATTGTCAATGTAAGGGCTTTTAATACCGTAGACTACTGGTTCCGTTTCCTGCTGATAAGTGCCAAAGAGCTTGTCCCAAACAATAAATGTTGAACCATAGTTTTTATCAATATAAATATCATTTTTACCATGATGTACCCGATGGGATGATGGAGTAATGAGAATTTTCTCTAGGAAGCCAAGCCTCGGGATATATTCAGTGTGTAATAAAAAATCATAAATACCTGAGATTTTTAAGATGATCACCAGTATCAGCGGAGAAAAACCAAATACTGGTAGTACCGCCCAAAATGCAACCCTGTAGAAACCTTGAAAGAAGGAGGTACGAAATCCGTTAGAGAGATTAAAAAGAGGAGATGAATGATGTGTTATGTGCCCCGCCCAAAGTATATTTACCCTGTGCGACCAACGGTGATACCAGTAGGATAAGAAATCAACAGCAATGTATCCGGCAATCCATTGGAACCAAACATTTGATATGTCAATAATTCTAAAATGATTATATACAAACTGCATTACTAAATACAACAGGGCAAAATGGCAAATGGAGCCAATTTGATCAATGGCTCCAATAGCAAGATTCATAATGGTGTTACCCGTTGTATATTTTTTATCGCCCCTTTTATAACTTACATACCATTCTATTGCAACAACCAATAAAAATACTGGAATAAGCAAAGCAACCGTGTTTAACATGGCGGAAAAGTATTAATTAATATGGCTTGTGCGCGAAAGGGGAATTTTCTTGTGTGGTTGGTACATTTCCTTCCATACCAACCACCACCAATGTCAGGTGGGCCATACCGCTGTTTTTGAGTTAAATATGTTCCGTATAATGGATGATAAAATTCCATGGGGTTTGAGTTGATAAATAATAATTGGCTCTTTGAAGGTTATAATCTGGCCCTTTTGGATTTGGTGCTGACTGTATATTAATGATATGGGGTTTGAAAAGTTTATTGTGAGGTATATGACATTCAATCAATTCTTTTTGGAAAAGCGAAGCCATTGCAAATGCGAACATGGGATTACATATGTGTTGCAAACGCGTACGAGAGACGCGGACTATTGGGGAGACACGCGGACTATTTGGGCTGTTACATCTGCCATACAACAAAAGTAACAGGAGCGTAATAAACAGGGTTCTTCGATGGCATTATATGGTTTATTAAAATTTTATAGCTACGTTTACCAAAACAATCTGAAACCATGAAAACAATTCTGCTTACCTCACTTGCCCTGATTTTATCCATAAACTTATACGCACAAACTTCGGGAGGACCTGATGCGTTCGGATATGTATGGCGGGATAGTAATGATCCTAATGGACCCGCCTTTAACTGGATTGATATAACAAGCATGCCGGGTGCAGTACAGATTACCGGCCTTACGGATGATAATACAGTGGGACCATTTCCAATAGGATTTTCATTTGATTATTATACGGGTTCATCCTCGCAATTCTGGGTGGGGTCTAACGGAAATATTCGTTTGAGCAGTCCTGCCCTTGTACTTGCAAGTCCTTGACCAACAAAACCGTCAGCCTCACAGCCAAACAATTTTATTGCACCA
>JANLUX010000066.1:0-4618 GCA_031363705.1 Bacteroidota bacterium | reverse complement strand
CATTTGGAATTCCTTTTAAATATTATTCAGCTCAAAACCTGGCAACCGGAGAATTTAAAGGCGTTAATATTAATGAGCTTGCAAAAGCTACAGATACAGTTTATAAATGGTTAAGGAGAAAAACTATTTTTAAACTCCCACTCTATCTTATCGAACTTGATTACAAAAAAAACAAAAGGAAACTGCAATCCATTTATTTAAAAAAGAGAAGACAAATATTATTAAGTGATTTGAAGTCTTAATAATACGCAAAGAAATAAAATGTTCAATACACCCGTATTACTTTTAATCTTTAACAGGCCAGATGTAACAGCTGTTGTTTTTGAGTCTATAAAAAAAATCAAACCTGCTCAGTTGTTTATTGCAGCTGATGGTCCGCGGAAACATAAAGAAGGAGAACAGGAAAAATGCATGGCTGCCAGAAAAATTGTGATGGACGCTATTGATTGGGATTGTGATGTTAAAACACTTTTTCGCAATGAAAATACCGGATGCAAATATGCTGTGAGTGGTGCAATCACCTGGTTTTTTGAA
The DNA here is from genome assembly GCA_031363705.1 of Bacteroidota bacterium. GTDB lineage: Bacteria > Bacteroidota > Bacteroidia > AKYH767-A > OLB10 > JANLUX01. The sequence continues at coordinate 4,084 of JANLUX010000066.1, read as the reverse complement.
CATGTTGAAGAGGGTATTATCTTAGAAGATGACTGCATGCCTGGAATCAGTTTTTTTAATTATTGCAGCGAGTTATTAAAAAAATATAAGGATAATAATTCTGTAATGCACATAAGTGCAAACTACTTTAATAAACAAAAAATAAAAAATAAAAACACCTATTACTTCAGTCATTATATTGAAATATGGGGTTGGGCAACCTGGAGAAGAGCCTGGAAATTATACGATCCTGAAATGAAAAGTTTTCCTGAAATGAAAAACAAAGAATTTCTAAAAGGCATATTTAAAACCAGCGCTGAAAAAGAATACTGGATGTCATGTTTTGAAATGGCTTATCAAAAACAGGTGGACACATGGGATTACCAATGGGTATATTGCATATATGCAAATTCAGGAGTTGGAATAACTCCGTACATGAACCTGGTATCCAACCTTGGTTTCGGAGATGATGCAACTCATACAGTAACATTTGATGAGAGACTTTCAGAAAAGAAAATTCATGAAATCAATGAAATAAAGCATCCACAGGAGATTAAAATTTCTCAGAAGGAAGACCATCGTACTTTTAAAAACCTTTACAAGAAGGAAGATAATATTTTCAAAAAAATCATTCGAAGAATAACTAATTAATATAGCAAACAATGTCGCTTGATTTTAAACAAGCTAAAAAAAATATGATCCGCGTTTCTTTAAAAAAAATATATCGAAGTATTTTTCCTGTAACTAAAAAATATGGTTGGTTCGGGAATTATAAAAGCTGGGATGAAGCGATGAAACATTCCAAAGGATATAACGCAGAAAATATTCTTGAAAAAGTAAAACATGCAGTATTGAAAGTAAAAAACGGAGAAGCTGTTTATGAGCGTGATTCTGTCTTATTTGAAGAAATTCAGTATTCGCAGCCATTACTTGATGCGTTTAAATTAATTGCTGATGAATACAATCTCTCACTGAATGTAATTGATTTTGGAGGTTCATTGGGCAGCTCTTATTTTCAGTATCGAAACTTCTTATCTCATTTAAAAAGTTTAACATGGAATGTAGTTGAACAAAATCATTTTGTTGCGTGTGGCAATGAATTCATACAGGATGATCATTTGAAATTTTACAACAGCATTGATGATGCATTAAAAAATAATCCCGCACAAGTAATATTTTTATCAAGTGTGCTTCAATACCTCGAGATGCCTTACGCTCGCATTAATGACTTTCTTAATTATAATTTTAAATATATTATTATTGACCGCACTGCATTTATTGATGGAGAAAAAGATCGTTTAACTGTGCAGAAAGTTCCTCCTGAAATCTATAATGCTTCTTATCCTGCATGGTTTTTTTCTGAGTCTAAATTCATTGCTGCTTTCTTAAATAAATATGAGCTGTTGTCACAATTTGACAGCACCGTTGATCCTGCAGAAGAACTTGATGGTAAATGGACATATCGTAAAGGTTTCCTTTTTAAATTGAAAAACAATTCTTCGCATTAATGAAATTAAATTTTTGCACGTTATTTAATTCAGCTTATCTCTCACGCGGACTTGTGATGTACAAATCATTGCTGGAATGTTGTGATAGTTTCCACCTTTATGTTTTTGCGTTTGATGATGTTGCGTTTCACTTTATTAAAAAACAAAATTATCCTAACCTTACAGTTATTTCATTAAAAGAATTTGAAGATGCTGATTTATTAAAAATAAAACCAACACGCACCACAGGAGAATATTGCTGGACGTGTACACCATCTACAATACTTTATTGTCTTGAAATTTTTAAACTTGATCATTGCACTTACATAGATGCAGACCTGCTTTTTTATGAAAACCCTGAGGTGCTGATAGATGAAATGAAGGATGATTCTGTATTGATCACCGAACACCGCTATACACCCTTGTATGATCAGAGCGAAACCAGTGGAATTTATTGTGTTCAGTTTATCACTTTCAAAAATGATGATCGTGGTTTGAAGGTATTGAGTTGGTGGCGCAACGCATGTATTGAATGGTGTTTTGCACGCGCAGAGAATGGAAAGTTTGGAGATCAGAAATATTTAGATAACTGGACAAAACAATTTGAAGGCGTGCATGTTCTACAACATCTGGGAGGTGGAATTGCTCCATGGAATGTGCAGCAATATTCATTTAGGATCAATAATAACCAGATTGAAGGAGAAGAACGTGCAACAGGTAAGAAATTTCATGCTGTGTTTTATCACTTTCATGATTTAAAATTTTATGTAAATGACAGGGTGGAATTAACAGGCGGACTTTATTTTTTACCAGGTGATGCTGTTTCTGTTTTTTATAAGCCTTACCTAAAAAAATGGAAAAAAACAAGAGAGGAAATAAATATTATTTCCGGAAATAGTTTTGACGCACATGCTACAAATAAACGTATTTTGCCATCTTCTCTTATTTTAACATTCCAGGACTTTTTATATAACATCAAGTCATTTTTAAAAGCAATCCTCTCAGGCAAAACAAAATTTGTTAAAAGATATAACCACTTTCGTAATCTAAAGAGCTTCTGAAGTTTCCTTTTTTAATTTTACCGCTTAAATAATTATGGCATCACTCATTGACCTGAAAACTTTTACTGATAAGCGAGGAAATCTAACTGTCATTGAAAGATCAATCCCGTTTGACATTAAACGCATCTTTTACATTTATGGTGTGGATGATTCAATTCGTGGAGGGCACCGTCATGTTAAAACAGTGCAGGCTGCTATTTGCATACAGGGCAGTTGCACTATTTATAATCATGATGGAAAAGAAGAAAAAATATTTGAGTTGGATCAGCCTAATAAATGTTTGCTGCTTGAAAGTAAAGACTGGCATAAGATGTATAATTTTTCGCCCGATGCAATTCTGATGGTGCTTGCTTCTGAATATTATAATGAACACGATTATATTTTTGAACCTTACAATACATGATTGAATACGAAAATCTTGGCAAATTAAATGCCCCTTTCTTTAATGAATATCAAACCGTATTTGCTGACACAATGCAGAGCGGATGGTATATACTCGGCAACCGTGTTAAAAATTTTGAATTGGAATTTGCAAACTATTGTAATACGAAATATTGCATCGGTGTTGCCAATGGCTTAGATGCATTAATACTAGCATTGCGTGCATTTAATTTCTCTGCACAGAGTGAAATAATTGTTCCATCCAATACCTACATTGCCACCATCTTATCAATAATTCACAACAACCTGAAACCAGTGCTGGTCGAACCGGATATCACCACTTATAATATTGATCCGCTCAAAATTGAAGCTGCCATCACACCAAACACAAAAGCAATAATGCTTGTGCATTTGTATGGCAAGGTTTGCGATATGGATGCTATAAAAGCGATTGCACAAAAACATAATCTGAAAATAATTGAGGATTGCGCACAGGCGCATGGCGCTGAATATAAAAATCAAAAAGCAGGAAGCTTTGGTGACATCGGTGCATTTAGTTTTTATCCCACAAAAAATCTTGGGGCACTGGCTGATGCAGGTGCTATGACTTGTAATGAAGATGCTTTAGCTGATACAATCCGCTCATTACGTAATTACGGTTCGCATAAAAAATATTATAATGAATTGGTTGGTTTTAATTCGAGACTGGATGAAGTGCAGGCTGCTTTTCTCAGTGTTAAACTTAAATATTTAGATAAAATCAATCAGCATAAACGGGAGCTTGCAAAAATTTACCTTGAAAATTTAAAACCTGATTTTATTAAACCTGTAACTCATGCTGACTATAAAGATGTTTATCATATTTTCAATATCCGTCACCCGAAACGTGATGCGTTAAAGGAATATTTATTGCGTCATGAAATAAAAACAGAAATACATTATCCTGTTGCTCCCAACAAACAAAAAGCTATGATGGGAATCATTGATCATTTTCAAACACCCATTGCAGAGAAGATACATCAGACAACATTGAGCTTGCCTCTTTCTTATTATCATACTGCTGATGACATTGCAAGAGTAACAGAAGTCATGAATAAATTCTGACATGATTTTCTTTTCCGTAATCACTATTAATCTTAATAATCACCTGGGGCTTCAAAAAACAATTTCCAGTGT
>JANLUX010000127.1:0-12584 GCA_031363705.1 Bacteroidota bacterium | reverse complement strand
CAGATAAATCTAATTTCTCCACCAGATGAAATAAAGACATGATGCCATATACACCAATCCTGTTGGCAATAAATGCAGGAGTGTCTTTGCACAATACAGTGGTTTTGCCAAGATGTAAATCACCATAGTGAGTGAGGAAGTCAATGATCTCAGGCTTTGTTTCCGGTGTGGGTATAAGCTCAAGTAAACGGAGATACCGTGGAGGATTGAAGAAATGTGTTCCAATAAAATGTTTGCGGAAGTCCTCATTACGTCCTTCCAGCATTTTTATGATGGGAATACCGGAAGTGTTAGAGCTGATGATAGTTCCCGCCCTGCGATATTGTTCAACCTGTTCAAAAACTTTTTTCTTGATGTCAAGATTTTCCACCACCACTTCAATTATCCAGTCGCATGCAGCAATATCTTTCATGTTATCGCTGAAGTTGCCTGTGGTAATGCGTGAAACAAATGATTTACGATACAGTGGTGAAGGATTTGATTTAATAGCGGTCTGCAACGAATCGTTTACTATTCGGTTTCTTACAGTTTTGCTTTCTGGTGTCAATCCTTTTTTTTGCTCATCAGGTGTTAATTCTTTTGGAGCAATATCAAGCAGTAAAACCTGCACACCGGTGTTAGCAAAATGACAGGCAATGCGTGAGCCCATAATGCCAGATCCTAAAACTGCAACTTTGTTAATATTACGATTCATATTGTACAAATATATTTATCCCTGTTATAAGGATAGGTAAGATGAAAATATTAGCAGAGAAGAAAAAAACCATTATTGCACACTGCCTTTGCACGACCTGAAAAATTACTGCTGATAAAAGGAGTGTTACGTGATAAAGAACGAATATGTCCGGTAGTAAAAGTCCATTCTTCGTTCGGATTGAAAATGGTGAAATCAGCAGGATGGCCTTCTTTAATCAGCGCAGGATTTAGTCCTAACACTTTGCGGGGATTAGCAGAAATGCAATTAATAATTTTCTCCACAGCCATTTTATCTTTTAATGCAGTGTTCAAAACTCCGAAAGCCGTTTCCAATCCAATCATTCCAAAACCGGCATAATCATATTCCACATCTTTCGATTCAATATCCTGCGGTGAGTGATCGCTCACAATCACATCTATTGTTCCATCCGCCACAGCGTTAATTAATGCATCCACATCAGATGGTGAACGCAATGGTGGTTTCACTTTATAGTTAGAATCGAAATCATTTAAGCTTTCATCTGTCAGCATTAAATGATGTGCATATACCTCAGCAGTTATTTTTGCGCCACGCTTTTTTGATTCACGCAAAACATTTACTGCAGCAGCGGTTGAAATTCCTGATACATGCAATGCTGTATTGGCGTATTCACTTAAACTTATCTCACGTTGCAATGCAATTTCTTCTGCTAACGCAGGTGAGCCTTTAAATCCAAGCAAAGTAGTATTGGCACTTTCATTAGCAAGTGATTTTCCCGAGAGGTAATCATCATCAGCATAAGCAATCACACGACTATTGATATTACCTGCATACTGTAAAGCACGCATCATTACTCCGCTGTCTTTCAGAAATTTTTTATCATCCGTAAAAGCAATTGCTCCGCCTTGTTGCATGTCATACATCTCACACAATTCTTTCCCTTCCCGGTTAAGTGTTAAGCTTCCCGCAGGATAAAGAGTGGTTATATGCAATTGCGATTTTGATTTTACAAATTCAATGTCTGCTCTTGTCTGCAATGAGGGTTGAGTGGATGGCATCAATAAAACTGCAGTAAACCCTCCTGAGGCAGCAGCATTTAATCCGGATAAAATAGTTTCTTTTTGTTCATGACCAGGTTCACGAAAGTTGACACGCATATCCATCCAGCCAATGGACAAATATTGATTGGAGGCATCATACACCTGAGTGTCATCAGCACAATTTTTTAAATCAATAGTGGAAGCAAAGCCTTTGTAAAAACCATTTTCCACATAAACATCACAAACCTGTTTATGAAACGGATTTCCTTCGTGGAGAATTTTAACAGATTTTATCAGCAGGTTCATGCTTTCCAGAATCTTAGTAATAATATTTCAATCAATAAAAATAACAATACTAACACAATGCAATACTTCCATAATGCAATTCCTTCAGCTAACTGGTTTAATTTTTTGGTAAGGTTTGGCACTTCCGTAGCAAGCATTTGCATATTGCTTAGCTTGTATTGTTGAATTTGCGCAGCTATTTCCTCAGTGGAATAGGATGCTAAATAGGATTCAGCCCTGTTGTAATTGAATGATACAACTGAAACTGTTTTTTGTTTTGTACTTAAATCATAATTGCCGGCTTCTTTAACCACATCATTAAATGTGATATGAATATCTGATGCGGTTACTCGGTGATTAGGAATGACATCAAATTTTTTCTCCGTATTTATCAGATGAAATGTTTCATCATTGCCAATGTTTGCCTGGCTTAAATTTAAACCATCGTTAGCACCCAGTGTAAATGAAATATCATGTTGCTTCATACTTAGTAATGCCATTTGATACAATGCAGGAACGAAAACCGCATGACGGGCAAGATTACTGAAACCGGGTTTCAATGGCACTGTAAAAAGGTAAACCGCTCCTTTACCGATTGAATATTGTAACAGAAACGGAGAACCACCTTGCAATCTCATTAGTACTTCCCTGTTACTTCTGGTTGTTTGATTTAATTCAAAATGTTTTAGTGCAACAGGATAATCAATGTTTGCTTCGCTGTTCTTTGCTTTCTCAAACACATCTTTAAATAAAGGATGATTGCGATCCAGTTTCTCTACCTTGTCATTGTTGTTATTTATGCCGAGTAAAGCATCAGCATTAATACCTTGTAACAATTGGTTGTATGAATTAATATCAGCACTACTGTCAGGGAAAATTAAAAGTTCGCCACCATTGTTCAGGTATTTTTCAAGCTCTGATGCAAGACCGGAGGAGATAGCAGGAAGATCATTTAAAATAACAAAGTTCTGCTGTGGCAATAAACTATAATCCACCTGGCTGAGGGCAGCATTATTAAATGCAAAAAAAGGATCGTTGCCAAACAGTGCTTTCAAATAAGGGCTTACTCCATCTCCGTTAATCGCCAGAATATTTATTTTATTTTTTACTTCAAACGAAAAATAATAAGAGTCATCAAATGTGATGGGATGATCAGTGATGCTTAATTCAGCTTTTTGCCATCCGGGTTCATTCACAGTAAAACTCATTGCTGTGGTTGCTGATGCACCTGCAGGCACAGGAATACTTGCCACCGCACGTTGCATTCCATTAACAGTAAGTTTTACCGGAACATTATCAGCATTCTTGTCACCGCTGTTGTGTAAGCGAACATTTAATTCGCAGGGACGATTGAGTTGTACCACAGGCGAAGAAAACCAGCATGAATCAATAAATAGATTAGCAGTGCTTTGTGCCACCAGCGGAAGTAATGTTACCTGCAATGATGTATCTGATTGGCAAGACTGAAAATCAGCTGATGTTTTTTGAAAATCAGAAAATATAAAACTTAATTTAGATGTATTGCTGAGATAATGAAATGCTTCCTGCTGGCGCGAAATAACTTCGCTTAATTTCCTGGTTGCAGGAGAAATTTTCACATGGTCTAATACATCATAAAATTCTTCACGGCTTACCAGTCGTTGATGTACTGCTTCAAAATCATTGGTGAGTAATTGAAAACGGGTGGATGGAGAATAAGCATTTGCTACTTCACGTGCTTTCTTTTTTGCAACTTCCAGTAATGTGCCTTCTTTGCTGATCCCTTCCATTGTAAAGGAGTTATCGAGATAAATACTCACCGCATTCTCTGCTTTAATAACCTGTTTATTGTTTTGTGGAATAATGGGCTGTGCAAATGCAAATACAAGAAACATTATTGCAAGCAAACGCGTTGCAAGCACCAGCAAATGTTTTAATCTTGATTTATTGGTTGTTTCTTCCTTCAGCTCTTTGAGAAAACGAACGTTTGTAAAAAAAACTTTCTTGAATTTCCGGAAATTAAATAGATGAATAATAATTGGAATAGCAAGCGCTGCAAGAGCGAAAAGGAATTGAGGGACTAAAAATCGAATCAAGAGAGTTTAAAGTTTAAACTGTTTTTTTCAACGGCTGCCAAAGATAGAAAATTGCGTTTGTGAAGGCTTTTCAGTTATCAACATACGATTGTAAATTAATATTTCGTGAGGGCTTTGCGTTGAGTTATCTGCCATCTATATTTGGGTTAGCAGTTTGCTGCAGAACAAATGAAACCGAACAAAGCATGCCCAAACAAGTTATTAAAGACAAAGACCGTAAGATATTTGTGCTCGACACTTCAGCCATACTTTTCGACCACAATGCCATGTTTAATTTTAAAGAACATGATGTAGCCATTCCCATAACAGTACTGGAAGAGATTGATCGTTTTAAGAAAGGAAACGATGTGATCAATTTTGAAGCGCGTGAATTCATCCGCAGCCTTGATAAGTTAAGCGGAAGTTTTTCGCTCCAGGATTGGATACCTTTAAACGGGCCTACAAAAGGAAAATTCCGTGTCTTAATGAATGAACATGGAAATGGAGTGGATGCCCGCAACGTGTTTGGTGATGCAAAAGCGGATCACAAAATAATTAATGCTGCGCTCGGGGTTCAGCATGAGAATCCCGGAAGGAAAATTGTGTTGGTAAGCAAGGATATAAACCTGCGGCTGAAGGCAAAATCATTAAACCTGCTGGCTGAGGATTATCAGACCGGTAAAGTAAAAGACCTTAACGAACTTTATAAAGGCAAGTCAACTGTTGAGAATGTGGCGAAGAAGGTGATTGATAAAATTTATCAGGACGGATGGTGTACATGGAAAGAAGTAGTGAAGCATCGTCCCATTGCTAATCATTATTTCATTTTAAAAAGTAAAGCCGAATCAGCATCTGCGCTTGCCTATTTTAATCCTCTTACTGAACGTATTGAACGTGTTAACAAAGCCAGTGCAACAGGCATTCGTCCACGAAATGCAGAACAGGCATTTGCAATACATGCTGTGTTGAATACTGATGTTTTGTTAACCACTATACTGGGTGTTGCCGGCACTGGTAAAACATTGCTGGCACTTGCATCGTGCATGGAACAAAAAAGCAAATACCGTCAAATATTTTTAGCCCGGCCAATTGTTCCGTTAAGTAATAAAGACATTGGTTATTTACCCGGTGATATCAAATCCAAGATTAATCCTTACATGGAACCGCTTTGGGATAACCTTAAATTTATACAAAGCCAGTATAAGGAATCAGATAAAGAGTTTCAGAAAATTAATGATATGGTGGAGCATGAAAAACTGCACATCACGCCTCTTGCATATATACGTGGACGAAGCTTAAGCAACATTTGTTTTATTATTGATGAAGCCCAAAACCTCACTCCTCACGAAGTAAAAACCATCATCACGCGTGCCGGTGAAGGCACTAAAATAATTTTTACAGGAGACGTTTTCCAGATTGACACTCCTTATCTTGATTCACATAGTAATGGTCTTTCCACTTTGATTGATAAAATAAAGGATCAGAATGTGTATGCACACGTTACTTTAGAGAAAGGAGAACGAAGTGAATTAGCGAATTTGGCGGGAGCGTTATTATAATTCCTCAAGAGTGAGCAAATAAAAAGGGCGAACCTGAAAAATGTATGTTCGCCCTAACCAACCTAACCTGGCACAAAGATAAACATATAATCCACTTTCCCTATGTCAGTTTTATCTTTTATTTTTTGTCATTCTAACAATGACAATATTCAAGCACAATTCATAAGATGCAATTATACCATTAGCTAATATAAAATAGACCAAATTTTCCCCCTCTCCTTTGGGAGAGGGGTCGGGAGTGAGGCGAAAAGAAAAAGACTGATGTACTCTGTTTATTACTGTAAACTCTGCCATTCTTTATCAATTTCATGTTCTCTCTTTCGGGCTAACTTTGTAACGATTATTTATTTGGATGAAGAAAATATTATTTAGCCTTCTGTTAATTTCAACTTTCAGTATAACCGGCTTTGCCCAGCGATTCAATTTCACTTCTTACGGAATTGCAAATGGGTTACCTAATAACCAGATTAATAAAATATTACAGGACAAAAGTGGAATGTTATGGATTGGCACCATGAGTGGTGCATGCCGTTTTGATGGCAAAACGTTTATTTATTTTGATCAAAACAACCTGTTATCAAACAACCCTGTAAAAACTTTCTTTCAGGATTCCAAAGGCAATATCTGGATCGGTACTATCCGCAAAGGAATCTGCAAATACAATGGTACCTCATTCAAATTTTTTACTACTGATGATGGTTTGCTCAGTAACATAGTCAATGCGATTTGCGAGGATAGCCGTGGCAATTTATGGATTGGTACATCAGAGGGATTATGCCGTTTTGATGGTAAAAACTTTACTAATTATACCTCATCCAACGGATTACCCGGAAATAACGTGTCAGCATTATATAAGGACAAAAATGATCATTTGTGGATTGCAACCGTTGGCGGTGGAATCGCAATTTATGATGGAACCCATTTTAAAATTTACAATTTAAAAAACGGACTCGCAAGCGATATTGCTTATTCCTTTACCGAAGGAAATAACGGAAAAATATGGGTGGGTACTTATCAGGGTGTCTCTGTTTTTAACGGATCGCATATTAAAAATTATAATGTTGATAATGGCTTGTTAAATGAGCATGTGGAAGATATACTGCATGATAGTTATGGTCAAGTTTGGTTTTGCACCTATGGAGGTGGAGTAGGAAAGCTCACCGGTGATTCAATTACCATGATAACCATGCACGAAGGTGTGAATAATAACATTATTAAAACCATGATTGAAGATCGTGAAGGCAATTACTGGATTGGTAGCTGGAACGGATTATATAAATATAATGGCGACCGTTTTGTGAGCTATACACTTGATGATGGCTTATCCAACAGTAATATCATATCAGCATATTCTGATGCACTTAACAACATTTGGTTTGGTACATTAACAGGCGGAGTTAACATGTTCAATGGTAAAACCTTTAAAAATTATACCACCAATGAAGGGTTAAAGAGCAATACTATCTGGTCTATCGCTCAGGATCATGAAGGCAATTATTGGTTTGGCACAACTAATGGTCCTTCAAGATTGCAACCCGGAAATGATTTAATCGAGTCTCCTTTTACTGAATTATCAAATCTCATTATATATTCCATTATCGAGGATAAAAACACACACCAGTTATATTTTGGTACTGATAAAGGGGTTTATATTTATGATGGAGGTGTTTGTAAAATTATCAATTCAAAATATGGATTGAAGAATGAGCAGGTTCGTGCTTTATTCCAGGATGAAAAGGGAGTAATCTGGATCGGTACGATTAAAGAAATTTATTTTCTCAATGATGATAAAGCTTTTTCACTAACTGCCGGTTATAATTTACCGCAGGCTCCTGTCACTTCTATTATAAGCGATGGTGCAGGCAGCATACTCATCAGCACTTATGATTTTGGAATTATAAGGTATAAGCGTACTTCCGGCTCGCCTGTTATTTCCAGAATCACAAAAGAAAATGGTTTAAATAATGAGCGGGTGCTTTTTAACTTTATGGATAATCAGAAAAAACTCTGGTTAGGAACTCCGCAGGGCATTGATTGTATTGACTGGAATGTTTATTTGCAACAGGGTAAATTTCAGATTTATCATTATGATAAAAGTAATGGTTACCTCGGTGTTGAAAGTAATGCAGCCTGTGAAGACACTGCCGGTTTCATCTGGTTTGGAACGGTAAATGGTGCCATCAGATTTAATCCGCGTGCAGGTCATCTTCAATCATCAGTGCCTGTGGTAAGTCTTAATAATATTCAGTTGTTTCTGGAAAACGTAAACTGGAGAAAAAATAAAATTCAAACAAGTTATCAAACCGGGTTGCCAAAAGATCTGGTCTTACCTTATTTCAATAATCATCTTAGCTTTATTTATTCAGGCGTTTTTCTCACAGCTCCTGATGAAGTGCAGTATCATTATATGCTCGAAGGGTTTGATGATGACTGGTCGCCTGCAACCAGGATAAATATTGCAAATTATTCCAACTTACCTCCTGGTGAGTACACTTTTAAAGTTCAGGCTTCAGCCAATTTAAAAGATTGGTCGCTGCCGGTCACTTACTCATTCAGCATAAAGCCACCCATCTGGAAAACGCCTTTGTTTTACTTTCTCTATATAGTGGTTTCAGTAGGCGCAATAATGCTTATTTACAAAGCACGCACCCGTTCATTAAGAAGGAGTAAAGAAGTTTTACGTAAAAAAGTGGATGCACGCACACATGAATTGCATGAAAAAAATTTAGAGCTCGCCAAGCTTTCATTGGTTGCCAGTGAAACGGATAATGCTGTTATGATATTTGATGAAAATCTTGAGCTTGAATGGGTAAATGCAGGATATACAAAGCTTACGGGTTATACTTTGAATGAAATCAAACGCATCAAAGGAAATAAGCTGAGCGATCTTACAACAAATGAATTGGTAGTTGAAAATCTTGATGAATGCATCAGGGAAAAGCGTTCATTTATTTATGAGTCTGAAATAATCAGCAAGAGCGGAAATAAACTCTGGGCTTCATCCACACTCACACCCATCCTTACCGACCAAGCAGAGTTGCAGAAAATAGTAGTAATTGATACCGATATCACACTGCGTAAAAAAATGGAAGAGCAGATTCGTTCATCACTCGAAGAAAAGGGATTGTTGCTGCGCGAAATCCATCACCGTGTAAAAAATAATTTGCAGATCATCATCAGTCTCTTTAATCTCCAGACAAATTATGTGGAGGATGATAATGCATACAAAGCACTGAAAGAAGGACAGGACAGGATTAAAAGCATGGCTTTGCTTCACGAGCGTTTCTATCAGAATGATGGACTTTCCAAAATTGATTTTGATGATTATATAAAACGGCTGGCAGAAAATCTTTTTCAGTCGTTTAAGCTTCCTCCCGGAAAAATAGGATTGAAGATTCACTGCGAAAAAATATCTTTGGATATTGATACCGGTGTTCCCTGCGGATTAATTATTAACGAAGTTGTATCCAATTCGTTGAAACATGCGTTTAAGGATGGTAGAGAAGGAGTTATCGAAATTAATTTTATCCTTGCAGATGAAATGACTTACAGGCTTACCATTGCTGATAATGGAATCGGATTACCTCCCGGGTTCGATCTCGCAACTTCCGATTCACTCGGTATCCAGCTCATTAATGCGCTCAGCGATCAGATTGACGGAACATTAAAAATTGAAAACAATAACGGAGTAAAATTTATCATTGATTTTAAAAAGACTAATTAAAAAAACAGATGGAAAAAATCAGAATTTTAGTTGTTGAAGATGAAAGTATTGTCGCCAAGGACATACAAACCACACTTACCAAACTGGGTTATGATGTACCAGCCACTGCTTCTTCAGCAGCCGTAGCTTACCAAAAGCTGGAAGAGTTAAAACCTGATTTGGTTTTTCTGGATATAAAACTCAAAGGTGATGAAGACGGCATCCACATTGCCGAACATATAAAAATCAAATACAACATTCCAGTTATTTTCCTCACCTCTTTTGTTGATCAGGAAACACTGGATCGTGCAAAAGTTACCGAGCCTTATGGATACATAGTAAAACCCTTTAACGAAACAGATTTAAAAACCACTGTTGAAATGGCGCTCTTTAAATATGGCAGGGATAAAGAAATCCGCGAGAGTCAGCAGCGTCTTGCAAATGCACTGGGCAAAGTGGGTGAAGTAATCATTATTACTGATACCGATTGCCGTATCACTTATCTTAATCAACGTGCTGAATCATTTATCGGTTATGGAAACAACTCTGCAAATGGGGTTGATCTTTTTGATCTGATCAGCATTGAGCGTGCTGATAATTCATCAGTAAAAAAAGAAGAGTTGGTTACTAACATGCAGAATAACGAAGCAGTTGAATATAAAGACTGCAACGTGATAACTAAACGTGATAACAGCAGCATTCCTGCAATACTCACCTCTTCGCCCATCCGTGATGAGAAAGATCAGCTAATAGGAAATGCCTTTGTTATATTGAAACAGGAGAAAGGTCAGGATCAATCGCAGCCGATGATGATGCAGACGGCTTTGCTGGAAGAACAAGTGATTCAGAATTCCTTTTTTGTAAAGAAAGGTTCAATGCTAGTGAAAGTATATCTCGATAACATCGTTTGGATACAGGCAATGGATAACTATGTGATCATACAAACCAATACTGATCAGTTTGTCATTCATTCCACCATGAAAGACATTGAAATGAAATTACCTAACAATAAATTTTTGCGTGTTCACCGTTCTTATATTATCCCAATTGACAAGATAGGAGTGCTTGATGAAAACACAGTGCTGATTGGTGATAAAACAATTCCAATTGGAAAATCATATAAAGATGCCTTTATGGCGAGGTTGAATTTTTTGTAGAGATTTTATAGTTCAACAGTTGCAATTCATGCTAATCGTAAACCGACTTAAATTGTCATTTTGAAGGAAACTTGATTTCAGCATACTGTCATTCAGAAGGAAACTTGTCAAATAGTAGCATAGCAGCTTGTAAACCACTCAGCATGTGGGAAAATACACGAGACTTTACTTTCAATAGTCTATTTACGTTATCAAACTTTAGTGTCTCAAACATGACAAGTTTCCTCCTGAATGACGACATGCTATCGCTGCACCACCACCTTCCTCGTCACCATTTCCTTCCCCGATGTTAACGACACAAAATAAACCCCTGCCCTATCCATCTGCAACTCCACATTTTTTCCACCCCCGTTGGTGTTCCTAAAGTAGCCAAACAACCCTTGTTGGTTTTTTTCACCAACAAGGCAAGGCAGGTAGTTTGATTTTTGTTCATAGCGCTTCTATATAATGTTTAATAAATTCAAACGAAGTTAGTCCTGTTTCATAATAACTCATGCTCGAGTATAGATAACGGACTGGATTATCTGCTAATTGCCACCGCTCCTGAACCGGGTTATGATGAATGTATTCTAATTTTTGCTCCAGCATTTTTCGTGAAGTGATGTCAACAGATAATGGGTTGCGTTCCCATATCTGATATTTGCGATCAGATGCATCCACTCTGAATCTTTTCAATACTTCGGGATGATGTTTTTGTAAATCGTTAATGATCTTGTGAGCAGTAAATTTAAGAAAATCGCGCTGCACATTAGCTCTTTTATGAGGAGCAACTATTTGCCAGATAATATGTACGTGATTAGGCATAACTATAAATCCGTAAATGACTGCACGATTATCGTCCGCCAAAAACTGAAGACTGTCAATGATAATTTGCTTGTATTTATCAGGCTTTAGAAGATGTTTCCATTCAAGTATTGTAGCTGTAAAGAATTGGATGGGATTTTCTGATTCCACTCAGTAAATATACTGCTCGGTTGGAGTTGTTGGTGAAAAAAACCAACAACGGTTCCAATATTCCCAGCGTCATAAAGGCAGTATCTCACACATGGTTCTGATTATGTTCCTTCTGATATTTTACCTTTGCACCCCTTTTAATTCTATATGACTACTGAAAAAGTAAAATGCCTTATCATAGGTTCCGGTCCTGCCGGATATACGGCTGCTATTTATGCTGCACGTGCTGATTTAAAACCTGTGATGTACCAGGGCTTGCAACCCGGAGGTCAGTTAACCATTACCACTGATGTGGAAAATTATCCGGGTTACCCCGATGGAATTATGGGGCCTAAGATGATGGAAGATTTTCAAAAGCAAGCAGAGCGTTTTGGAACGGATGTGAGATGGGGTTATGCAACCGAAGTTGATTTTATATCAAAACCTAACAAAGTAACCATCGATGAAAAACATATTGTAGAAGCTGATACCATCATCATTGCAACAGGAGCCAGTGCAAAGTGGCTGGGATTGGAGTCCGAACAACGGTTAAACGGGTTTGGAGTTTCTGCATGTGCTGTTTGTGATGGTTATTTTTTCAGAGGACAGGATGTTGCAATAGTAGGAGCAGGAGATACAGCTGCCGAAGAAGCAACATACCTTGCTAAGCTTGCCAGAAAAGTTTACATGCTGGTGCGCAGGGATGAAATGCGCGCCTCCAAAGCCATGATACACCGTGTGGAAAACACCCCCAACATTGAAGTGTTATATAACCACGAAACGAAAGAAGTGATGGGTGAGAAAACTGTAGATGGTCTTCGTGTAATCAACAATAAAACCAACGAGGAAAAAGTGCTTGCTGTCACCGGTTTTTTTGTCGCAATAGGTCATGAGCCTAACACAAGTATTTTTAAAGGTAAGATTGACATGGATGAAAACGGTTACATCATCACACAACCTGGTTCTACAAAAACAAACGTTGAAGGTGTTTTCGCTGCCGGTGATGTACAGGATCATGTTTATCGTCAGGCAGTAACTGCTGCCGGTTCAGGATGTATGGCAGCAATAGATGCGGAGCGTTATCTGGCAGCGAAAGGTATCCATTGATAGGTGGCAGTTGGCAGCGGCAGTCTGCAGTTTTGTTCAGTGAAGACTGATGACTGTTGACTGTTGACTG
>JANLUX010000111.1:0-5151 GCA_031363705.1 Bacteroidota bacterium | reverse complement strand
TGCCAGTTTTGATGAATTTTTATGATGGCGAAGAGCCAATGTATCACGAGATGGCTGAATATTTTTACGCGCAAATAAACGTAATATATAACCCGATATTTTGGTGTTATTTTGATGGTAAAAAGTATGTAAAAACAGATGAAGGCTGGGTTATAAACAAAATTAATGAACTTTGCGCAAGGCAAAACAAACCGTTTGAATTAGGCCAGTTTAAAAATCAAATCCAAGCCAAGTGTTACAAACCGTACGAAAGTTTTATAACTCCTTTAAGTGGATTTATAAATTTTAATAACGGAGTTTTAGACGTTAAAAATTTCAAAATACTTCCACATGATAAAAAATATAACTTATTTTACTGCCTCGATAGGGACTATGTAGAAGCAAAGGACTGTGAGCGGTGGTTAAAGTTTTTAGATAAAATAATGTTTGCAGATAAAAATTCCATTGCCCTTATTCAGGAAATTTTCGGCTACTGTTTGCTCGGTGGCAGACAATTTATGGAAAAGGTTTTTCTATTTATTGGCACAGGTCAAAACGGAAAAGGCACAGTGACAAAAATACTTGCTAAAGTAGTTGGTGAGTACAATTGCTCTTACGTTCCGCTGGAATCATTATCCAGTCAGTTCTCGGCAGTTAGAATAAAAGATAAAATGGTAAACATTTCGGGCGAAATATCAAAGGGGTTTTTGCAGTCCGATGTTTTTAAGAAATGGGCAGCAGGTGAGGAAATACCAATGGCCTACAAACACAAAGATGAGTTTGATGCTCCGGCAAATGCTCGAGGGATTATTGCTTGCAATAATATGCCCATGTTTGATGAGGTTACAAACGCTATTGATAGGCGCTTTGTGATGATTAATTTTAAGTATGAAATACCTGATGAAGAAAAAGTTAATAACCGCCTACTTGATGAATTAACTGCTGAAATTGAAGGCATAACTTGTTGGGCGCTTGCAGGGCTTAAAAGATTATTAAGTAAAGATATGCCAGAATTTACGGTTAGTGAAAATTCTATTGAGACTATGCAAAAATTTAGATTAACCCGGGATAATGTTTCAAGGTTTTGTAGTGAACACTTAACCTACACCGGGGACGCAAATGATAAGAAAATATTTAACGATGTTTACCTGCATTACATTAACTTTTGTGAAAATGAAAGATCCTACCCGGTGCAAAAAGAGGAAATGAGCAAACGGCTCGGTATTTATCTAAAGAACAATAAGTTTGAATTAACGCGCAAAGTAATGAAGGACAGTGTCGATAAAAGGGCAAAACTCATGCTGCTTGGCGTAAAATTAGATGCCTGTGATTTGGAGCGCGAAAGCAAAAAAAGTTACGCGCCAAGTTATAAAACATGGCACAGCTAATTGCCTAAAACTGTTGCAAATCGTAAATTAATGCAATAAAAATAAGCAAAAAGTTAACGTGGTTAATGGTATTTTAATTTCACCTTAACCACATTAACCGATTGATATTACTATATGTATTTCTTCTTTTTTCTTAAAAGTTAAAGGTAAATAGAAAAATAGAAAAGTAGTATAGAAATAACTGAAAACTGGTAACTGGTAATGAGCAGTGCACAGTTTCCAGTTTTTTCACCATGGCAGAACTAATTTTGAAACCACCTTAACCGTTAACCGTTAACCGTTTTGCTTAAAAAATAGGATGATTGGAGCCAGAATGACGAAGCGTGATATTTTTGAAATAGTACAAATTAAGGGCTGCTTTTTTAAGCAAGAAACAGAAATGAGCCCACATTTGAAATTGCTGCACCAGCAGTTCCCTGAGGTTTTGGTTAAGGCCTTCTTTGATCATTTTTATTATTCCATTTTATTAACGGATGGCACAAAACTGCACTTTACTGATGCTGAACCTACGCACCATGATGATTTTATTAAAATAAAAAATTTTGGCGATGAACGCTGGCTAGAAGTTAATATTAAGCAAATTGTGCTTATTTGTGATAACGAAAACAAATACCAATCGGTTTATAATTGGTAGGGACCAAAGCCTAGTTCGTCAGCACATATGTAGACTTCCTATTTACTAATGCCACCATAGGCCATGGCAAAAGACTCGGTTATCTTAGCTGTGCCAGATTTACATCTGCCCTTTGAGCACCAAGATGCTTTTAACTTCCTGTCGACGGTTAAAAACAAATACAAACCCACCACGATAGTTTGCCTCGGAGATTTTGAGGATTTTCACGGCATCTCAATGCACGACCATGATCCAGATGGGCTTTCACCAGGGGATGAATTAACTTTGCTTAAAAAACGTGCAAAGGAATATTTCAAACTGTTTCCCGAAGTTTTCATGTGCACTTCAAATCACGGTTCCCTGCCGTTTAGACGCGCCTTTAAGTTCGGTATGCCCTCCCAGCTTTTAAAGTCCTACAAAGACATCCTCGAAGCGCCAGCGGGGTGGATTTGGGCTGACCACTGGACGTTTGATGGGATTATGTTTGAGCACGGCGACCCCTTCAGTGGACGCGATGCGGCAATTAAAGCTGCTGAGCAAAATATGTGCAGCACAGTTATCGGGCACGTTCACTCGTTTGCCGGCATCCAGTACAGCGCAAATTCTAAGCACTTAATATTCGGCTTTAACGTGGGCTGTTTAATTGATAAAGATAAGTACGCATTTGCCTATGCAAAAAAGAATAAACGCAAACCCATCCTGGGCTGCGGAATAATTATCAACGGTATCCCCACGTTTATCCCCATGTTGCTTAATTCAAAGGGCCGATGGATTGGTAAAATCCTGTGAAGAAATCCATCACCATCTTCGGACAGAAAGTGCAAATCAAGTACGTCGACCTGTCCGAGTGTGACTACGATGGTTTGTTCAACGGCGAAACACAAACCATCTACATCGCTAAAACCCTTAAAGGAAAACACCTTCAAAAAGTACTCGTCCATGAAATGATTCACGCAGTACTAGATCGTATCGGAGCGCACCAACTTTCCATTAGCCGTGATGCTGAAGAAATTATTTGCGAACAGCTCAGTGTGTTTTTGGTGGAACAGTTCAATTTAAAAGTCTAGTTGACCTGGTAAATTATTGACAATAGCGTATAGTTTTATATCGGGGGAATCTTGAAAATAAACTGTGCATATACAGAGCTCGTCGAACTACATAAATTACAACCCAATCCTAAAAACCCAAACAAACATCCCGACAAACAAATCGAGATGTTAGCGAAAATTATTGATTACCAAGGACAACGTGCACCAATCGTTGTTTCTAAACGCTCAGGGTTTATCACTAAGGGTCACGGCAGGCTGATGGCTATTACTAAACTTGGTTGGGCACAGTGTGCAGTTGATTACCAGGACTATGAATCAGAAGCCCAAGAATACGCCGATATGGTGGCAGATAATAAAATCGCAGAACTTGCAGAACATGACGATAATTTTATGATCGATACGATTAAAGAACTTGAAATGACCGAGTTTGACTTTACTCTTATGGGGATTGAAAACCTTTCGCTAACAGACGGTGACTGGAATGATGGTGCCGATGGGGTCGATAACATCGAAGAAAACCTCGATGGGATCTCCGCAGTCATTAAAGTTAAATGCCCGCAAGCCATAAAAGATGAAGTCCTAATTATTGTTAAACGTGCGTTTCTTGAAACGTCACTCGAAGGTGTTGAAGTTGTCTAAACTTTTAAACCTATTGGTGGCATACCCTTATTTAAAAAATGATTTAATTACTTATATTAAAAGTAATGAAAAACAAATCCGTTTTGTTTTAGATTCCGGCGCCTTCCGCGATAGTCATACGGTACGAAGTGAATTCCTAAACTTAATAAAGGACTAACCAATGGCTAGACCTGTAAAACCAATCGATGAAGCACTGTTAAAAAAGCTGTGCACTATTCTTTGCACCAATGAAGAAATGGCTTCTATCCTTGGCGTTTCAAGAGAAACTTTAGAAAGTCGTTACTTGGCAGATATAAGGGAGTGGAAAGAAGGGGGCAAAATGTCCCTTAGGCGCGCACAATACCAGTTGGCTATGAAGGGCAACATGGGGATGTTGATTTGGTTAGGTAAACAACACCTTGGTCAGAGCGACAAAAATGATTACAGTTTAGACAAACCATTTAACATTACATTTGGTTATGAGCCGGAAGATAAAAAGCAAATTGAAGAATGAGTTGGCAACCACTTCCGCAACAACTTGAAGTTATAAAGGAGTGCTACAACGCTCCTACTCGACATAAAGATAAAACTTTAGAAATAATGTTAAGTGGAAACATTGGTTCGGCAAAATCTACCACTATGGCGCACATCATTGCATCACACTGTTTGCGATACGATCGCGCAATGTTTGGTATTGGTCGAAAAGCATTACCACGTTTAAAAGAAACATTAGCCCATGCGCTGGCTGAACATATGCGGTTTGATTTAAACGCGGGGGATTGTTTTAAGTACCACGAAACCAGGGGGAGTTTTGCATTTCGTAATGGGAGTAGGATTATTCCGTTTTCATGGAGTGATCGGAACTTTAAAAAGTTTAGATCATACGGACTATCGGGCATGGCAATCGAAGAGCTCACTGAGAACGACGATGACGATAGGGATTGTTATTTCGAAAGCATTCAGCGGGTGGGCAGGGCGAGTGCGAAGATACCCGAACGTATAATGATAACAGCAACAAACCCTGGAAGCCCAAGTAGTGAGTGGTATAAACATTTTTACTTAGGTCAAAACGAACATCGAAAAGTGTACGAACTAAAAGCGGCGGATAACCCATACCTGCCAGCAGGGTATATTGATAACCTACGAAACATTTTGGATGCTAAACAGGCGATGCGCCAGCTCGATGGAATGTGGATTGAAATTGAAAGTGAAGTTGTTTATTACGCCTACGACAGGGGTATTAATTTCAAAAACGAATCCTACAACATAGATCCTCGTTTGCCAATTCATATGACATGGGATTTTAACATTGGTGATGGTAAACCGCTCAGCGTCGCGTTCTTACAACACACTCCTACAGAAACCCATGTTTACAATGAAGTGGTGGTCGACGGTCAACGAACACTTGATGCGTGTGAAGAATCCATGGAGCGTGGTTTACTTCCTAAAAACCATAGAATCATAATCAATGGCGATGCTAGCGGAAGGTCTAGGGATACCAGGG
>JANLUX010000089.1:0-11364 GCA_031363705.1 Bacteroidota bacterium | reverse complement strand
GGCAACATATTCAATCAATCCCTGCACATACCATTCGGGTAAATTCAAAAGCACAGCACTTTGCACACGATCTTTAATGCTTCCGCCAAACATTAACTGATTTATCATAACCTGTGCAACACCACCACGAATTTGTTCACGGAAGTGGCGGTAATCACCATCAAAATACAACAACACTTTATTGCCAATGATTTTTGTAAGACCTCCTGTGTTGGTTAACTGCTCATCACCTTCTAAACCAATATTACTTTGCTTTAAATCGCTCAGCTTGTTGTAAATAATAAACTGAAAACGTCCGTTTATACGATAATCAAAAAGCTTTTCTATATCAGCAATTTCATTATCCGCGGTTCTTCCTGTATAAATAGCAAGCTCTTCACCGCCCACATAATGATAAGTGTCAAAATTTTTAAAGCGATAAAATGTCCACAGAAAATCAATGTATTGAACCCGGTTTTTACCAAAAGTCATTTGTGTGCCACGGGTGAATTGTGCTGTAACATCAGGTGAAAAAAACAGTGAACACATAATGAGCACTAAAAAAGTATTTCTGAATCTAAACCTATTAAAAAAAATTGATTTCAAAAATAACATGCCTTGTTTTTCCTCTTAAAATATGTTGAATTAATGCATTGCGAAGTTAAGGAAAAGCATCGGTATAAGTTTATCTTAAAAATGTAAAATGATTTATCGCGGCTGATAAAAAAGCGTTTTGCGCAGGGCTTTACTTGTATTGATATACCTGGCGATAAAAGCTTTTTCGTCCCTGATCTTCTTGATAATATCATCCATCATGTTATCAAGTGAACGGATATTAGCCGAAAGGGCAGGATCAGGATTTTTGATTGATGATAAAATGTTCTTTGCTTCCATCACCATTTGTTGCGGATATTCCACCATCTGCTGAATCTCCGGATCTGTTTTCTTTGGCGTGAACTGCTTGTTTTTATAATCAATGTATTTGTTAAACAGGTTTACGGCTTCATTGCTTTTATTCACTGCCTCATTGTATTGGGCAACAATAATGCTTTGCTTTCTGAAATCCAGTTCGCGATGTAAATAATTCAACTGATCATAAATCAAAGAATTTTTAATTCCATTTGCTTCAATCCGTCTGATGCTTGCATTCAATCTTTCAATGGTATCCTGTTGCTCATAAACTTTAATTGAATCAATAAAATTAAATGGCTCACCGCTGCCTTGTTTTTTATGGTCATAAAATTCTGCACTTGTCAATGGAGGATTTAATAATTGCCACAAAGGATCAAAAGGCATGTGGTCTTTAATTAATGTGGATGGCAAGGCATCATAATATTCGTTATTCAAATGCCTTTCAAATTTTGCATCGCGGATGTAACCGGCACCCCATGTGGGGTCATATAATTTCCATTCATTATTTATTAATGCAGTAACCCATGCATGGGGGATGTAATCAACAAATCCGTTTTGCTTTGTATAACCGGTGATAACAAAAGATTTAATTCCGATTTTTGAACAGAGCTCGTTAAAAGTTTCCGCGTAACCCTGGCAAATTGCTTTGCGTGTGGTTAATGTCTTGCTGATTATTTCTGCTGTAGTAGCGTAACGATTAATTGCGAAAATATTATCAATATCATAATTAATATTACTTGCCAGCCATATAAAAATTGCACGGATTTTATCTTCAGGTTTGGTAAATTTCGAATTAAAATAATTTGCAATTTCTTCGGTGTTTTTAGTTGAGGGGTGAGGAATGCTTAAAGCAATTTTATCAACACGCGAATAAGTGGTGTCTGGTTGGCCTAATGCATTTAAGGAAATGAAAAGGAGGAGAATCAGTAATCTCATAAATTATAATTGAAGCGAAAGTTCACTATTTCATAATTCTAAAAACATGTTGAAGAACCTTTGTATAAAAAGCAGTTTTCACACTTGTTTTCTTTCCAAGAATAAGTGTTTCATTTAAAATAAAAATCTTATGTAACCGTATGAAACTTCTGATTTCAAGTGGATGGGTTTTATAATCAATATTTTTTAATTCTAAAGAGAGTTTATCTTTTTTAATTTTTGATATAATCATCACCAGCAGAAAATCACCTGTATTATTCACTTTTGAATTTGAAATGATTAAAGCAGGTCTATGCTTGCTTTGACTTCCGTCAGAAAAAGGAAAATCAACCCATACTATATCGCCTTTGCGATAAATCATAATTTAAAATACTTTTCATAACGTTCATCTTCTGCACTCAGCCATTCTTCTGCAAGCGCCTCTTCAGAAATTAACGTAGTTGCATTAGGTGTTTTTGGTTTTGATTCAGTGATCGTGGTAGCAGAAGCAATGGTTTTTAAAAAGGTCTTCAACTTATGATAATCTTGTTCGTTACCGACTTTTATATTGAGTGTTCTCATTATTTTATTTTTTCAAATGTATTTAAAATTGGTAATTTGTAGAAATATCAAATTGCATAAGTCACTTATAGCGTTGTATGCCTCCCTGCCTTAAAGACCTGCAATGGCTGAATGAGACAATAAATAATAATATGGTTAACTTAAATAACCTCATTCGTTTAATTAAAGATAAGTTTTATGAAACAGAAGAAACGCAATAAATGGTTTTTTATTTGCTCATCACCGCTTCCCGCATTGCTTCTTCAATCTCCTCCACTTCAATTGGGATGTTTGCCATTATATCAATTTTATGGCTGCAATTACAATTCCTGATAAAGCAATCATTGTGGCGACCAGCCAAATTAATAGCTTGTTAATTTGTATTTGGATTTCTGTTCTAATAGATTGAATATCTTCTTTGGTAGCAAATACTGAAGTTTTTTCTTTTAGCCCTTCATCAATTTTTGCCTCAACGAAAGAAACTAAAGTCTTTGCTTTTTCTTTGCCTAATTGCTCAGAAAGTAAATCGTATAATTGAATACTTGATATTGTTATAATCATTATTTAATTCAAAGTTAGACCAAATTTAGAGAACAATAAAACATATCATCCCTACTTACTAAAGGCCGCTTTACGAATTGCTTTTTTCAATGTCTTCCTTTCAATCGGAAAGTTTGCCAATCCAATCATGCTGCATTTTTTAAACAGATTCAGTGCTTATTAATTTCATTTACTAAAGGATTGCCCTTTGTAAGTCAACTGAACGAAATGGATGCGGTTCAATTCGTAAATCAATTGTTCAGCGCAACTTCATAAGACCGATATTTAATCGTCATTAATTTTTTGATATTTTGAAAGAATTTTTCTTCAAACAAGTAATCACCGCAATAAATAGTATGTTTTAGCAGCTTGGTTGATGTGTTCACAAACAGCTACTTACTCATCACCGCTTCCCGCATTGCATCTTCAATCTCTTCCACTTCAATAGGGATGTTTGCCATTAAATCTATGGGTTCTTTGGTGGTGATTAAAATATCATTTTCTATTCTGATACCTAACTTTTCTTCAGGAATATATATTCCAGGTTCGCAGGTGAAAACCATACCTGCTTTCATAGGTTCGTATTTGTTACCAATATCATGAACATCCAAACCTAAGAAGTGAGAAGTGCCGTGCATGAAATATTTTTTATAAGCTGGTAAATCAGGGTTTTGTTTTGCAATATCTTCTTTGGTTAATAAACCCAAGCCAAGCAATTCCTGCTCCATAATTTTTCCAACTTCCGCATGGTATTTTTCAATCGTGTTACCCGGCACCAACATTTTTGTTGCCTGTCGCATCACTCTTAATACAGCATTGTAAACATCACGCTGACGGTCAGTAAACTCACCACTCACCGGAACACACCGTGTTAAATCAGCAGCATAGTTTGCATACTCAGCACCAAAGTCAAGCAGTATAACATCACCTGCCTTACACTGTTGATTGTTGTCAATATAATGCAACACACAGGCATTTGCACCTGATGCAATGATGGGAGTATAAGCATGTCCTGTTGCACGCTTGCGTATAAACTCATGCGTAATTTCTGCTTCAATTTCATATTCCCATACACCGGGTTTCACAAAACGCATCACTCTGCGAAAAGCTTTCTCGGTAATATCAATAGCTTTTTGCATCAGCTTTATTTCAATATCATTTTTTATTGAACGCAATTGAGCCATAATCGCTCCGCTTCTTGCAAAGGTGTGAGCAGGCCAACGGTTTTGCATTTCTTTTGCAAAACGTAATTCACGATAAGGAACATCACTTAAAAAACGGTCGTTCTCATTGATGTTTATATATACTTGCTGTGCGTGATTCATAAGCATTGGAATCACTGAATTAAAATCATCTGTCCAGTAAATACTTTGAATGCCTGATGCTCCACGTGCTTCGTCCTTGGTGTATTTATGACCTTCCCAAACCGCAATCTTTTCATTGGTTTGCCTGAGAAAAAGCATCTCACGATGTTGCGGTAGTGGCGCATCAGGAAATATTACCAATAGGGTTTGTTCCTGGTCAATACCACTCAAGTAAAATAAATCGGAATTCTGACGATATGCAAAATTGCCATCACCATTGCGCGGCATTTCGTCATTGGCATTAAAGAAAGCAATGCTTTTGGGTGAAAGCATTGCAATAAAACGTTTGCGGTTATCTTCAAACAATTGTTTTTCAATTGGTGTGTATCTCATATTTTTAATTTTTTAATGTTCTCTTGCAAGATCTGATTCTTAATCAAGATTTTATTTGAATATTAAATTTTAAATCACAGTAAGCTTAAACCGTTTTATGCCTGTATCACTTTTTATCACAAGGAAATAAATTCCTTTAGTGTAAGCGTGCATATCTATTGCTGTTGTGTAATTATGTGAAACCTGTACAGTATTTTGCTGCAGCATTTTTCCCTGCATATCATATACCTGGATATTTATCTCTTCTCTTTTCAGTCCATTCATCACAATATTAAAAATGCCTGATGATGGATTCGGATACACATTGATATTGCCTTCAAATTCATGATCGTTAATACTTACAGTATTTGCAATATTAACATCGTCAATTGCCAAATCACTTTGATAGCTTGATCCTGTAATTCCCCTGAATCGAATATTAATAATATCACTGGAGAATGAAGCAAGGGATACAATAGCTTCTTTCCATGTGTTTCCCTGGTCACCGCTAATAGGAGGTATCACGTCTGATGTCCAGGTTTCGCCATTGTAAACATCAACATGAAGCTCGCCCATAGCTACTCCGTACATATGATACCAGAATGAGAGGACAGGAGTTGTTAATGTAGTAAGATCAAAGCAGGGTGAAGTGAGCATTGCCGTTTTAAGGAAGCAGTTGGACGCTTCAAGATACATGTATTTTCCTGTAGCAGAACCAGTGGTATGATCTGCATCAGGTCCTGTAGATGTAGTGGGCGTAGCTCCGTTATAGGTTCTGAAATCTATATCATCAATCACTCCGTTATCTTCATTTACCCAACCGTTAGCCACTGCACAAATAGTTGTTCCGCAATTCGCAGTTGTAGGACACGGTGTAAATGAATCAAAGTTTTCAACGAATGGTACCGGAGCATTAGTACCTGCAATAATATTAACAGAAACTGACAAACTATCGTTACTCAAATTCATATCTCCCGTAAGTGAAGACCATGTAACCAAAGTATGATTTCCAATTGTGGTGAGATTTATAGTGGCTGTAAATGCATAGGTCACTGTGGTGAATGGAGCAATAGTGCCACTGTAAGTTTCATTTACAGCAGGACCTCCGTCAAAGGAATAACTTATAGGAATATTTGAAATAGGATTGTGTCCGAAGTTTTTAATATCAATAAAAACAGTGACTGCACTATTATCCTGACATGATTGCAACGACCCTTGTGGATTTACTGCTAACATTTGTGCATCCAGTGCAAAAGGACAACTAAACGTTCCCGGTTGTTTATTGATGGCAATCGCTCTACTTCCTCTTTGTCCATTGTTAGCAATGGCGCTTACGCTAAACCAATATACATTAGTAGAATTTATTCCAGTTACAAAAAATTCATTTGTTGATGAAGTCCCAATAGGATCCATGTATTTTGTTCCCAGCTGATAAACTTCGTAGCCAATTGCACCGGGTACTATATCCCAGGTTAAATGAATGGTATCAGTACATGCCCAGTCAACCTGAATGTTTTGTGGAGTTTCAATAATAGTAAAAACAGAATCACTCACATCACTGCTTGTTCCATTATCAATACGAATCAAAGCTTTTCCTGTTATAAGACTGGAAGGTACAAGCCAGTTAAGTTGTAGCGTTGTACTGTTTGTTGTTCCAACAGGAGACCATGTATTTCCATTATCTATTGAATAAGAAACAGAAAATGTATTTACTCCTTTTGGTCCATCCCAACGTATCACTTCATTTTGACCAGGTATAAATCCTTCTCCACCAACAGGATAAGTTACAATAATTTCATCAGTGCGAAACTCATACACTATGTAATAGCGTTGTGCACCTTGTGGCACACTGCTTCCTGTAACTGTGATGGTATAATTACCCGCAGCCGGAGAGTCAATCGTAACCTGTTCCATATTATTAAGATTGTCAATGCCTCGTACTGCTGTGCTTGATAAATTAGAAGCAACTGGTGTGGGATCAAGCACCCAGGGATTAAAAGTTGTTACTGATGGATCTGTTACTTCAAGTTTTAAATCATTTACTAAATATTGTGAGGAAACAGGAGATCCTGCCGGATCCAGCCAGTACAACATCACACGCACTTGCCGTACGTTTAAAGGTACAGCAACAGTGTGTGTGTTAACATCACCCTGGTCAACGCTATCCAATAGATAATGATTATCCTGCATTGTCTTCAATGCACGTAATGCATTCACCCGTCCCCAGCCATAAGTATAATCGGGTCCGGGATTGCCGATGTCTTCAGCGCTGTTTAACAAACTTGCTTTAATCAGCGGAGACTCGGGATTGTTTCCACCGTTCATTTCTTTGTAGGCCTGATAAAGTTGTGCGCAAACACCAGCCATACCGGGGCATGCAGCAGAAGTGCCGCCACCAACCTGATAGGTGTTGTCTTCATCTGTTGACATCTGATCCAGACCGTTAGAGCAAATATCAGGCTTGATGCGTCCGTCACTTGCAGGGCCACGACTACTGGTATTATCAAGCACTTCAAATGGACTCAAATTGCCAACGGTAATTACATTTTTCCCTTGTTTGTAACCTCCGGTTATGGTTGCCCATGGCAGTCCTGCCCCATAACCACAATCGCCTGCTGTTGCGCCTGTACCATTATTACCGGCTGAAAAAACGAATTCAAGTTGTGGATTATCATGAATAGTTTGATCTCCAAACTGTGAATTTGAAGTATATTGATTGCACCCTTGAGAATAACTTGTAGAAGTAATTACAGTACCAAGCGTGTTGTAATTATTTACTGCATTTATGATGTGTGGGTAGCCACCAATGTTATAGACATGTAAATATGCTCCGGTAGCCATACCACGAATACTTGGATCAAGATTTCCGGCTCCCATCACGATACCCGATGTCATATCACCATGTGTTCCTCCGGGACCAGTGCCCACATGATCTGTAAAGCGACCAGTAAAGTCTATATGAGGACCAATCTCTCCGTCATCAGCCAGCCCAACTACAACTCCTGTTCCGTCATAATGCAAACCTGTGCTGTAATCGCTGCTGATACTATTTGAACGGTGAAGACTTCTTCCTTTGGTATCGTCAGGTGTGGAAGGAGGACTAATAGCATCCACGTAAAACACCCAGGGTTGATCAGCTACTTTGTTAATATCATTTAATGCAACACGCAAATGAATAGTTTGATTTATTTCACTTATCCCTAACACCCGACCGAACTTAGCTGCGGTAGCCTTTGCCTGTTCAACAGGAATATTAGGTTGAAATTGTACACTCAAGTCAACAGTTCCCTGTTCCGTTACAGCATAGGAAGGAACATTTCCCAATAGTTTCGAATTAATTTTTTGAACTGTTTCCTGCCTTATTATACACCTGATGTTAAGTAATTGTAATTTGTTTTTATCTGCACCCACAGGGATGGCCGCCATAAAAGTGTTTTTTGGAATGTAAGTAAGAAGCTTAATTCCTAAATCTGCAATCAATTCTTTTTGTGCCGCATCCGGTATTGCGCTAAACTGAATGAAACGATAATAATACCCGTTAACAATTTCATCAGCTGAAGGATTTTTTTCATTGATAAAATTTTCAAGGTTGGGTTCGGGTAATAAGGTGCCGCTGTGCAATAACAGGCGGTAATCATTTTGACCAGATACTTGTAGTACACACGCACAAGAGAATAACACGATTAATTGATAAAATATTTTCATTGTTGAAGATTTTTTGAGGAGTATAATTCAGGCGTGAAGTTAGGAATAAATACATAATTAAAAATTACAGCAGCAGCATTCAACCAGCCCATTTCTGCTTTCTTGTAACTATTCTATTTTTACAGACAATGAGCAAGCTTTATTTAGTACCCACGCCAATTGGTAATCTGGAAGACATTACGCTGAGAGCCATCCGTGTTTTGAAAGAAGCAGACATCATTCTTGCAGAAGACACACGAGTAACGCGGGTATTATTACAACATCTGCAAATTGAAAAAAGAATTTTATCTCATCATCAGCATAACGAACACAATGCATTGCAGGAAATAATCCGAATGTTGAATGAAGGAAACAATATTGCTTTAGTAAGTGATGCAGGCACGCCCGGAATTTCTGATCCCGGTTTTCTGTTAGTGCGTGAATGTTTAAAACATAATATCGAAGTTGAATGTTTGCCGGGTCCCACAGCTTTTGTGCCTGCATTAGTGATGAGTGGTTTGCCCTGTGACCGTTTTGTGTTTGAAGGATTTCTTCCGCAAAAAAAAGGAAGACAAACACGATTGGAACAACTCAAAACGGAAACACGAACCATGGTTTTTTATGAATCACCTTTTCGTTTAATAAAAACATTAGAACAATTTTCAGAGTATTTAGGTATTGAACGCGAAGCTTCTGTGTCGCGCGAACTGACTAAATTTTATGAAGAAAACAAGCACGGAACTCTACAGGAATTAATAACTCATTTTAAAAGCAAAACAGTGAAAGGAGAAATTGTAATTGTGGTGAAGGGAATGGAGAATTAATAATGAACAATTAATAATTGCCGTCATTGCGAACTTTCAAGTTACCGTCATTGTAAGGAACGAAGCAATCCGTCCATTGTAAAGATTGCTT
Source organism: Bacteroidota bacterium (assembly GCA_031363705.1). Lineage (GTDB taxonomy): Bacteria > Bacteroidota > Bacteroidia > AKYH767-A > OLB10 > JANLUX01. Next base: position 2,182 of record JANLUX010000089.1, on the reverse strand, counting down.
CGCCTGAAGGAGGCTCGCAATGACGGTAACAAAACTACTTCTCCCTATTTACGACAACCAACTTCTTATGACTGCTTCCATTCGTGTAACTAAACACACAATCATAAATTAATGCAAGGCTCAATAAAATTTTTCGGGTAGTTGTTTTCATTTTATTTTTTTGTTGTCATCCTGAAAGGAACTTGTGTAATAGTTGTACTAAAGCTTGCTAACGATAAAAGTTTGTTCAACGTGCCTCTGTTAAATCAACTACCTACTTAACCAAACTGCCTACTGCTATTACACAAGTTCCTTTCAGGATGACGGAGTTTTTATATTAAAACAAAGAAACTCAATTATTGCACCGAAAAGAAATTTGTCAGAGCTATTGTTGAGAGGGGCTTTATTCGTCAACATTACCTACATGCGGCAAAACAAGACGACTCATTGATTGAATATGTAAATCTGGACTTCAATTCCATATTTACAATAAATTGCAAATATGGAATCGGTGAATTTTGGGACTTACAACAACAAGCTGTTAAAATTATTAATTATTCATTCTTAATTCTTAATTTATTTCATCGCTCCTTTCATCTTCTTCATATCCTTCTCTAACTTCAGCACTTTTAAAAACAATTCTTCTTTGGCTTGTTGCGGTTCGGGCAATTCGCTGCTGATATAATTGCAGAATTTCCATACTTCGCGCACTTCAGTCACGGGTACTTCGTAAGGATCATATTCAGGATTCAATGATTTAAGCAACAATGATTTTTTTTTGCGCAATTGATTGTATGCAATTTTAAAAACAATACCATCATCCAGTGTAAGCAATACATAAGCGCTGCCATCTTTTATATCATAAAAATTTTCTAAGTATTCACCAATCACCCAACTTTTATCCGGCACTGGCAACATGCTGTCACCTGTTATTTGAAACATGCGATACTTTCTATCATTAAATAAAATAGGCAACTGAAACGTGGGAAGTTTCTTAATAAAGTCAGGATCGGCATAACCGTTTTTATAACCTGCTTTTGCTTTTACGGGAACCACTTCAATGTTTTCCTTATTGTTTGCATCAACGGTGGTTGCCAACACACGCAGTTTGGAACCTTTGATAAAAGAATCGTGTCCTAATTCCAATTCCTTCAATTTACTTTCTGATAAGGAAGTAAAATCTACTTTAATTAAGGTGTCAATTGACATTTTAAAATAATCTGAAAAAGAAATGAGGGCTTCAATGGTCGGATTAACAATGGTTCCGTTTTCATAACTGTTTAAGGTGGACCTGGAAAGCCCCAGTTCACTCGCCATAAAATCCTGTGTGAATTGTTTCCGTTGGCGTAAGAGCCGTATGTTATTGCTGAAATGCATTTTTTAAGTGATGAAGTTTTGAGTAGTGAAGTGATAAAGTCTCGTCATTGCGAGGAACGAAGCAATCTGTTTCATAGTGGGAGATTGCTTCGTTCCTCGCAATGACGGTAAATTTTTTTATCCATGTAAATCAATTTAATCTGAGCGCTTGTTAAAATTTTGTTGCAATACCGCAAATATAGTGCTTATATTGCAATCACAAAATTGATCGTAATACGATCAATATAATGAAAAGGTTGAAGTTGACTGAGTTAACATAGTCAACTCAATTAACATAGTTAACTTAATGACGAATGATAAATAAAGAGTACATAACAGGTCGTGGTGCACAGATGCAGAGTCACAACCGTTTTATGAAACATGAAGTGGTGGCTGAGCATATTGAAGGTTTGGATGAGCCTTTGATCACCGATGAAAAAACACAGGTGTATATTGAACATCCTAAAAAAATGGTGAATAAAGTAACCAGTCCTGATGTGGGCATGATGAACAGCATGAACCCTTACCAGGGATGTGAACATGGATGCATTTATTGTTATGCACGCAACTCGCATAATTATTATGGCTTCAGTGCAGGTTTGGATTTTGAACGGAAGATTATTGTAAAACCCAATGCTGCAGAATTATTGCGAAAGCATTTTGACAATAAAAATTACACTCCAGAAGTAATTTCCATTGCAGGGAATACCGATTGTTATCAGCCACTGGAACGCAAGTATAAAATCACGCGTTCGCTTTTAGAAGTAATGCTCGAGTACAAAAACCCTGTTGGGTTAATCAGTAAAAATGCGTTGATGCTTCGCGATATTGATTTGCTGAGTGAACT
>JANLUX010000061.1:0-3852 GCA_031363705.1 Bacteroidota bacterium | reverse complement strand
ACCGATGCTTACAGCAGAAAAATAATTGGTTATACCTTGAGTGATAATCTAAAAGCAGCATCAGCAGTAGTTGCATTAAAGATGGCAATACGGCACAGCGGAAATGGTGAAAACATTATTCATCATTCCGATCGCGGCATTCAATATTGCTCTGAAGAATACACCGCAATATTAAAAAAAGAGCGAATGAAAATCAGCATGAGCGAACCTAAGTCACCCACCCAAAACGCAATCGCAGAACGCGTAAACGGCATCTTAAAAACAGAATGGATTTATCAAACTAATTACGCCACACACAAGCAAGCAAAAACAGCAATTGCCCAGATTGTAAATCTTTATAATCATGAACGCCCACACTCCAGTTGTAGCATGCTCACACCCGCAAAAGCGCATGAGAGTGCTGTACCACTAAAAAAAATGTGGAAGAATTACTATCCAAAAAAAGAGACTGTGTTGGGGACTTATCAGGCATGGGCTGTTTTGGATGTTACAATCAACAACGAAAAAAGGTTGTCCGAAAACCAGACAACCTTCATGCAACTTCCGTCACAGCCCTTGACTATTCCTTCTACAGACAAGTCCCCACAAGCATGTAGTCCGCTTCATCAAGGCACTACAAATAACAATCTTCAATACGAATCTTAAAAATTATTTTATTAACTACTTTGAAAACATATCTAAATTTGGTCAACCTTTTTCAGGACGGGACAGGTATTATTTATTAATTTGAAAAATGCTCTTACTGTCCTTCTAACGATAGCATCTGTTTATTTAAGACCTTTGTATGGACGACAAACCCCATTAATATACATCAGATGAAAAATATTTTATCATTAATCTTATTACTAATTATAGTTACAAATTTTTGTATCGCACAAATAACAATCACCAATGCAAACATGCCATCAAACAGTGATACTATCAGGTATTCCAATACTTCTCCATCAGGGATAAATTATGATACTACTGGCGCTAACATAACCTGGGATTTTTCCACAGTTACTCCCATTAATCAGGGTTTATACGAATACAAACCATCATTGCTGATCAATCCTGTTTACGTTTTTTTTGGTTTAAATTCCTATGGTTTGAAAATACTTGACAGTTTAAATCTGGGACTTTTTTCTATCAGTAATGTGTATGATTTTTATCGAAACACATCCGCATCCTTTCGTGCTGTTGGCAGAGGATTGGAATTTGGTGGTGTTCCTATTCCCTCCAATTATTCAGATGACGATGAAATTTACCAGTTCCCTTTGCAGTATAACGATTTTGACAGTTCTACGTATGCAGTTTCATTTACACTCTCCACCATTTTAAACATGGATGCAAACGGATACAGAATTAACGAAGTAGAAGGTTATGGTACAATAATTACTCCTTATGGAACTTTCAGTTGCTTAAAAGTTAAAACTACTTTGGTTGAAACTGATACCATTACGATTAATGCTATTCCACTGCCGCCCATTACACGAACTACGAGACAATACAAATGGCTGACCATTTCAGAAAAAATTCCGGTGTTTGAAGTGGCAGGAACTGAGTTTGCAGGAAACTTTATTCCTGCTTACGCTCGTTATCGCGATAATTATAATGCGTCCGTTGGAATGAACGAGATTTTAAATGACAAGCATATTATTATCTATCCAAATCCTGCATCGCAAAATATTTCTATAACAGGTTTGCAGTTAAATACCAATGATGAAATAATTATTACAGATGTAACTGGTAAAAAATTCTATCAGACTGTAGTTTTAAAATCCACTGCAATTTTATCTATTGAAACAGCAGACTTTCCAAAGGGAATTTATTTTTTAACCTTGCGTAAAGCAGGGAGCTTTTATTCTGATAAGTTTATCAAAGAATAACTAAAAAGAAAAATATTTTTCAATTAATTTCTTCAATCACATAACGAACATTATTAATTATTGCAGTATCATTTGTTTTTAAACCCATTAGTTGTTTTCCCAATGGTGATTGCGGAGAAAGGACAATTACAAGTATATCGTTGACATTTATTCTGCCTATCGGAACACTCAAATACAAATAGCCTTTATCAGTTTTTACAAGACTCCCTAATGTTACCTGATCACTTTTAATTGCATTTTCTATTCGCAAAAGAATTTCTCTTTGTGTCAATACTTCCTGTAATTGCCTGCTGATTTTTTCATGCTCCAATTGCATCATCGCTCTTGCTGTTTCATGTTTATCACCGGCTGAACTTTTAGAATCATTTCCCGCATCATTAGTCAATTCATGCAATAATGATTCGTGAGTGAGGATTTTATCTTCAAGTAAATTCAAGCAGGCAGAATAGATACTATTTTTCAGCGACATAAATAATGAGTGTAACGGTAAAGGTAATTTATTGCCACTTCCTGTAGTAGTAATAAACCATTAGTTTATAATTTATTGAAAAATATGGTTACTGAATGTTTTGAGAAATAATGGTTAAAGTTGATTGAAAAAAATTTTTATTCAAGCATTAGAAATTTAGGAAAAAAAATTTATTTTTACTTTTTTAAAATCAAAATCAATCATCACAAATTAAAAACCTTACTGTATGAAAAAGTTCTTCAAGATTCTTTTAGGGATTATTGGTATAATTCTTTTGCTGGCAATTGCCGGGTTTGCATTTATTGAAATAAGAGGCATACCAACGTATGAGCCTGGTAAAATTGATTACAAAGTAGAAGTAACACCGGAAAGAGTTGAGCGCGGGAAGAAGCTCGCATTGCTACTCTGTGCCAATTGTCATAAGGACGCTGCAACAGGCAAACTTATCGGTGAACAGATGCTTGATGCCCCACCTGAATTCGGAAAAATTTATTCGCAGAATATTACACAGGATAAAACATACGGCATCGGCAGCTGGACTGACGGTGAATTGCTTTACCTGCTTCGCACAGGTGTAAAACGTGATGGAAAGTATGCGCCTCCTTATATGGCAAAACTTCCGCACATGGCTGATGAGGATATAAATTCAGTAATCGCCTTTCTTCGTTCTGATGATCCGATGGTGGCTGCTTCCCCTTCTCCTGATCATCCTTGCGAACCTTCTTTCCTCACCAAGTTTCTATCTACGGTTGCTTTTAAACCATTAAAAATGCCTGATCACAAAATTGAAATGCCTGATACAAATAATCCTGTAGCGTTTGGAAAATACCTTGTCTTTAACCTCGAGTGCTGGACATGTCACTCTGCTGATTTCAAAAAACTGAATGCACAAGATCCTGATAAAACGCCCGGCTTTATGGGTGGTGGTAACAAACCGTTGACCAAAGAAGGGCAGGTGATGCTTACACAAAACCTTACTCCTGATAACGAGACAGGAATTGGTGAATGGACAGTAGAGCGGTTTACCAATGCACTCAAATACGGAACGATGGTTGATCAGCCTGCATTGCGTTATCCCATGGTGCCTTATGTGCAACTTACAGATGCTGAAGCAAAAGCAATTTATGAGTACCTGCGCACCATCCCTCCGATAAAAAACAAAGTTCCGCGTTCAGGCATAAGTTAAATGTGGAATGATAAACTGATGATAAAAGCAAACAGATTTAAAGGATAATAAAGAATGATGTGAATATCACCTCACCAAAGTAATCCTTCCTTTATAGGAATGTTTTTTATTGTTTACATCTTTTGTTTTCAACACATATACATAAACACCTTCGGGCGAAACAGCACCTGAATTAAAATATTTTCCATTCCATCCTTCAAAAGGTTGAGTGGATTTAAAAACAAGCTGTCCTCTCCTGTTAAACACATCTATTTCATACTCGTTCAGTCCTACTCCCAGCACATAAAACACATCATTACGTCCGTCATTGTTCGGGCTGAAGGCACTTG
>JANLUX010000445.1:0-5679 GCA_031363705.1 Bacteroidota bacterium | reverse complement strand
TGATGATAAAATGCGTGATGGAATGCTCAGTAAAAAATATCGGAAGTTCAATCGTTTCGCAAGTACTGAACCCGGCTTTGCAGGTCAGTCACTTTGGAATTATATTGTGGAAACTTATGGTGCATCCTCGGTAAGTAATCTCCTATACATGACTCGTATCAACCGCAATACCGAAAGCGGATTTTTATATGTATTGGGTGTTTCGCTCAAGCAACTTTCTACTAATTACATTGATTACTATCAGCGTCAATATCTGGATGATGATAAAGGGCGCAATCTTCCCGCTGTAAAACCTGTTTACAGCAGCCGCAAACCTAATCGTGTTGTTTCGCAGGTAAAAGTGAGTCCTGAAGGAAACAAAGTTGCTTTCACCACAAATGAGTTAGGAAAATATCGTATTTACCTCTATGATTCACGAAGAAATAAAACAAAGAAAATTGCCAAAGGCGGTTATAAGTCAATCAATGCTGCAACAGATTTAAGTTATCCGGTGTTAGCCTGGCATCCTACAGGACGATTTCTTACAGTGCTAAAAGAAAAGAAAGGAAAGATATGGATGGATTATCTTCATACTGATAAGAAGAGAATTAAACGTGAAACAAATAAATTTTTTTATTTTGAAAAAGTACTTGACTTTTCTTATGCAGCTAACGGACAAGACATTGTGCTGTCAGGGATTCAAAAAGGACAATCAGATATTTTTACTTTTAATACCCGCACAAAAGTTTATCAGCAATTGTCAAAAGATTACTGGGAGGATCGTAATCCGCGTTTTGTTATGGGAGATAAATACATTGCATTCAGCAGCAATCGTCCGGATGATACATTGCGAACAAGTAATTTCAAAGCATCTGAATTTCCCTTATCGCATGGCAGCACTGATATTTTTCTTTATGATTTTGCGAACAAAGGAAGCGTGCTTACCCGGTTAACCAACACTCCAACAGCGAATGAAACCCAACCCATGATGACGGATTCAACACACTTTACTTTTCTGAGTGATGAGAATGGAATTGTAAACCGTTATGCTGCTACACTTGACAGCACCATTGCACTGGTTGACACTGCTATTCATTACCGTTATATAATCAACACTGCACCTCAAAGCAATTATTCACGTAGTATTCTTCAACATGATTTAAACTATCATGGCACACGCACTGCTGAACTTTTCAATGCAAAAGGAAGAAATCAACTTTATTTATATCCCACACCCCCAGTTGATTTACAGGCTGCTCCTTTATTAAAAAATACTCGTTTGCGTGATAAGTCGGCAAAAGTTACCGGCAGTGTTATTACTCCTCCTGTCAAAAATGAATCCACAGTCACCACTTCACCACCTGCTTCACCGGTTGACACTGCTAAATCGCAAAATGGAAAAATTGATATTAATAATTATCAGTTCCAGAGTGAATTTCCATCCAAGAAAAAAAAGGTGGAAGAAAAACCTGCCGAAACAAATACTCCTTCAACCATCAGTTCAGATAAAGACACAACTTTTTTAACCTCATCTGAGACTGTGATACCTGACACCGCTGCATATTTACTTCCTAAAAAACGTAATTACGATGTTGCATTTTCCACCAACTATTTACTTACTCAATTAGATAACAGTCTGCTTAATGAAACCTATCAGATTTATACCGGAGGCCCGGTTTATTTTGATCCGGGATTAAATGGATTGATAAAAATCGGGCTCAATGATTTGATGGAAGATTATCGCATCACTGGCGGATTCCGCTTTTCAGGAAACTTTAACAGTAATGAATATTATTTAAGCTGGGAGAATTATAAAAACCGGCTTGACAAACAGATTTCATTTTTTCGCCAGGGAAGAGAAGAAGTAGCTGGTTTTGTATATTATAAAGTTCATACGCATGAATTGAAATATAAGCTCCGTTATCCGCTTAATGATCTTGCCAGTTTGCGTGGTTCTGCTTCGCTTCGATCCGATCGTTTAGTAGTGTTGTCAACTGATTATAACACCCTTCAGTTTCCGAATTTATATGCGTATTGGGGAAGCTTGCATGGTGAATATGTTTATGATAATACCATAAGTACAGGATTGAATCTTTACAATGGATTACGCTATAAGATTTTTGGAGAAGTGTTTAAGGAACTTGAAGAAAAGAAAACTACAATGGGTGTGGTTGGGGCCGATTTTCGTTTATACACCAAACTGCATCGTCAAATCATCTGGGCAAACCGTTTCGCGGCAAGCACTTCTTTTGGTGATTTAAAACTGTTGTATTATTTAGGTTCAACGGATAATGCAATTGTACCAACTGATAATTTTAACTACAACGTACCGGTTGATCAAAATCAGAATTATGCATTTCAGGCATTGGCAACCAACATGCGGGGATTTGTTCAGAATGTGCGTAACGGAACCAGCTTTGCTTTAATTAATAGTGAAGTGCGTGTTCCTCTTTTCCAGTATATTTTTAACAAACCAATCCGTTCTGATTTTTTCAGAACATTTCAGGTGATTGGATTTGGTGATGTAGGCACTGCATGGACAGGAGCTAATCCTTACAGCAAAGACAATTCATTATATACAACAGTTTATCCCGGCAATCCCATCACCATCACAGTAACAAAAAATGTTGATCCTATTGTATATGGTTATGGTTTTGGTTTAAGAGCACGTGTGCTTGGTTACTTTCTGCGCACTGACTGGGCATGGGGTGTTGATGATAAAAAAGTGGGTGACCGTATTTTTTATTTCTCCCTTGGGCTTGATTTTTAAACGCAGATTAATTTCGATAGTTGTTGGAATGAAACAGATTGATTTCATATCCGTGCCTCATCACCGCATCACTTCATCACTTCATTACTTTATCACTACCAAATGTTATTAGCCGAAAAAATAAAACAAAAAGCAGAAGATCAATTTAATTCAGTAGTTGATATCAGGCGTCATCTGCATCAGCACCCTGAGCTTTCTTTTAATGAGCACAACACATCAGCTTATGTTGCAAAGCAATTAGATCAAATTGGAATTTCTTATAAAAATAAAATTGCAGGAACAGGAATAGTTGCAATGATTGAGGGAAAAAATCCTTCAAAAAAAATAATTGCACTCCGGGCAGACATGGATGCACTGCCAATACAGGAAGCCAATGATGTTCCTTACAAATCAGTTAATGCAGGTGTGATGCATGCATGTGGTCATGATGTTCATACATCTTCTTTGTTAGGTGTTGGAAAAATTTTAAATGATTTAAGGAATGAGTTTGAAGGTTCAATAAAATTAATTTTTCAACCTGCGGAAGAAAAACTTCCCGGTGGCGCATCACTGATGATTAAGGAAGGTGTGTTAGAAAATCCAAAGCCATCCGGAATTATTGGACAGCATGTAATGCCATTGATTGAAACAGGAAAAGTAGGTTTCCGGAGCGGAGTGTATATGGCCAGCACCGATGAAATTTATGTAACCGTGAAAGGAAAAGGCGGACATGGTGCAATGCCACATCTAAATATTGATCCTGTATTAATCACTTCACATATCATTGTTGCGTTGCAGCAGATTGTTAGTCGTGTTGCAAATCCAACAATGCCAAGTGTTCTTTCATTTGGCAAAGTGATTGCCAACGGTGCTACCAATGTAATTCCTAATGAAGTTTACCTGGAAGGAACATTCCGCACATTGGATGAAACATGGAGAAGCGAAGCACACACACGCATGAAATCTATGGCAGAACAAATGGCTGCTGCAATGGGCGGAACGTGTGAATTCAATATTAAGCGCGGTTATCCTGCTTTGATTAACGAAGAAAAAATTACTGCACGTTCACGCGCTTATGCTGTTGAATATTTAGGAAAAGAAAATGTGCTGGACTTAGATATCTGGATGGCTGCTGAAGATTTTGCTTTTTATTCACAAGTAACTGATGCCTGTTTTTACCGTCTTGGTACACGCAACGAAGCAAGAGGAATTATTTCCTCTGTTCATACTCCTACTTTTGATATTGATGAAAATGCATTAAAAATTGGAATGGGTTTGATGGCTTACATGGCGGTGAGGGAATTGGGAAATTGATATCAGCCACAACAATCATGAAAAAGATTATCTTGTTTCTATTCGGTTTTATTTTGATTGTTGTTCTTACCTATTTAATACGTGGTTATTTTGGTGCTAAACGTATTTCAGATTGGCAATTTGCAGGCAGAGTTGGAGCAATGAAATTAAATGCACGCGTCTTACCAACACTAAAATTGGACAACCAAATCGTATTTATACGTTACTATGGAGGGCTCATAAAAAAAGATGTGGAAGTGGGAGATAACCTTATCAAGTTAAAAGGCAGCACACAAATAACCCTTATCAAACAAAAAACAAAACAACGCAAGGTTTATGGAATGCCAACTTTTGCATCACTCATGTTCGATTAATGTATATTTGATAAAGATCAACGTTAAATAATTCAAGCTATGAAAACCAATCACTCAATTTTAATTATTCTGTTTATGTCCATTCAAATTGCTAAGGCAGACTACTGGACTCAAAAGGCAGATTATGGAGGTTCACCTGTTGCAAGTGCAATAGGCTTCTCAATAAGCAATAAAGGTTATATAGGTTTGGGAATTAGTAGCGGAGGATCTCAAAATGATTTTTGGGAATATGATCCCTCTTTAAATCAATGGACTCAAAAAACCAATTTTGGAGGAACAGCTAGACATGGAGCTACTGCTTTTTCCTTAGGAAGTAAGGGTTATGTTGGTTTGGGGTCTGATATAAATTTTGCAAATGATTTTTGGGAATATGATCCAATAACGGATCTATGGATTCAAAAAACCAGTTTTCCGGCATCCGCACGTGCATTTGCATCCGGCTTTTCTATTTACAATAAGGGATACATCGCTTGCGGCATTGATGCATCACATCCTGTGGGTGATCTATGGGAATATGATTCTGCACTTAACTCATGGACTCAAAAATCAAGTGTTATTGCATCTCCAGGCGGTTTTTTTGCTGCTGTTTCTTTTGTGATAGGCAATAAAGGTCATATCACAACAGGGTACGGTGTCTCTCAGACCTACGAATATGATCCCATCAACAATTCATGGTCATTAAAGACAGGTTGTCCTTTAAACGCTTATGCATGTGCAGGTTTTGCAATTGGGGTTAAAGGGTATGCAGGAACAGGGTTTTCAACAACCAATCAATTCTGGGAATATAATTCTGGGAATAACTCGTGGATTCAAAAAACAAATTTCGGTGGGCTTCCGAGACTATCTGCCACTGCATTTTCTATTGGTAATAAAGGGTATTTAGGTACAGGGCAAAATGGAAATACATTTTATAACGATTTCTGGGAATACACTCCTGACACCACCACAGCAATTAATGAACTAACCAACTCAAACACCACTTCCATTCATCCCAACCCCTGCCACGGTAGTTTTACTTTTTCTTATCAAAATTTATCACCAACATCAATATTTAAAATGATGGATGTAACAGGTAAGCCGGTTTACACACAAACTATAACAGGCATCGAGGGCACTCAAAAAATAAATGCATCAGGTTTGAGTGATGGGGTTTATTATTATGAGGTGGTGTCGGATAAAAAAATAATGGGTGTGGGGAAGATGGTAGTGATTAAATGACGATGGTTTATTAGCGCAAATGTTTATTTTTGAAATGAAATGGAAAAGATTATCAACTTACATATA
>JANLUX010000435.1:0-9527 GCA_031363705.1 Bacteroidota bacterium | reverse complement strand
AAATTCTATCTCGTTATTCATTATGGCATGATAAGCTAAATTTCGTCCTCTGTAAAATGGCAATGGACCGGGATGAAAATTTATCCATTTGTAAGGAATTTTAAATTCCGATAAAGGGATTTTATGAGTATATAAAAAGCCCAATCCTAAATCATAATCTGGAAACGATGTTATTTTATTATTATCTGTCTCAGCAAACACAATCTGACAGTCTTGCTGCTTCAACCATTCAAATAATTGCTTCCCCTTTTCAGTTGAAGAGAGATAAACTACTTTAATCATATTTATTAATAGGGATAAACAGATTTATAGTATTCTATCGTTCGCTGAATGCCTTCCTGAAATGGCATAAATTTAAAGCCTGGAAAAACCTTTTTGAATTTAGTATCATCCATTACTTTTTTAGGAGCTCCGTCAGGCATATTATGATTCCAGTTTATTTTAAATTTATTTTCAAAATTTTCATTAATAAGTGTTATCAATTCGCGAACGCTGAGTCCGAAATTTTGGCCGATATTCACCGGTTCATCAAGACCGAGCGTTATTTTTTTTTCAATAATCAATTCAAGAATTCTGGCAAAATCTTCAGCATATAACCACTCTCTCACTGCTATGCCTGTTCCCCATGCTTCAATTTCATGAATGTTCTCGTTTGCTGCTTTCACAAATTTAGAAATAAGCGCATCCAGAGCATGAGCTTTATCAGGATTAGTTGAATCATGAGGACCATACATGTTAGGAACTAATAAATTAATACTCTTAATGCCATATTGCATACTAAAACTTTCTCCCACGCTCCATAACAGTCTTTTGGTAGAACCATAAGATAATACAGAGCGATGAATATGCCCATCCCACCAATTATCCTCGATGAAAGTGTTTGCCTTTGCAGGATAAGCACAATTTGCGATGGGATTAATTATTATGGTATCAGGACATGTTTTTGCAACCGCTTCATACATATTCAAAATCATGCGGCTGTTGTCTAACATAACATTTGCAGCCATTTTTGTAACATAATTTAAACTGCCTACATGAGCTGCGGCATTAATAATAACATCAGGCAAATGATTTTGTAATAAAGATTCAGTTTGATTATAATTTAACAAATCAGTGCCAAGTGATTTCGAAGATTCAATTAATGTTAATGCGGAATTTTTTTTTAATATGCTTATAATATTTTGCCCTGCAAATCCTGTGGCGCCTAAAAGTAAAATAGTTTGTTTGGATTTCATTTTTTTCTTTTTTTTTAAACGCTTAAGCCCATTAACATTGATCATGTTTTACGAAAAATGAAAGCAGCCCTGTTAATACTATAATATTCATAGCGGTTCTTTTCTTTACCATCCTGTATTTATTGATTCAATTATGTATTCCGCTTTTTCCTTATCAATTGAATCGTGTATAGGAATATGAATTTGAGTGAGATCAAATTTAGTTTGATTTACCAAATCGTTATTAATTCCGCCAAACACCTCGTTTCTATCAATGCGCTGATGAATAACAGATGCGGTTATTCCTTTTTCTTTTAATGCTCTTATAAAATGGTTTCGCTTTTCAACATGAAATCCAAACAACCAGTAAGCGCTTTGCCTGTTGTTATCATATTTGAATAATTGCAAACCCTTTACCTGAGCTAATTCATTTTTATAGAATTCGGCAATCGCTACACGTTTTTTTAATCGAACATTGTAATCAAGCAGGTTAGCTATTCCCAGAGCAGCAGCATAATTATTCATGTGATATTTATAACCCAGCTCAGTGATGTTATATTGCCTTTCACCAAGCTCGCTCAATGGTGCATTGCCGCGATCAATGCCAAACCATCTTTTAGTGATTGCTTCATTATAACGATCCGGATTTTTACAACAAATTGCTCCTCCGTCTGCAGTAGTCAGATGTTTTATGGCTTGAAATGAAAAGCAGGTATAGTCTGAAATATTTCCAACAGATAGGTTTTTATAAGTGGCACCCAATGCGTGCGCTGCATCTTCTATCACTATGATATTATGTTGTCTGGCAATGGCTGTAATCTCATCCATGTCGCATGGATAACCACCCCAGTGAACAGGAATTATAGCTTTTGTTTTGGAAGTGATTTTACGTTTTATTGATTCAATGGAGATATTTCCTGTGTCGTAATCTATATCAGCAAATACCGGAATTGCTTTTTGCTGAACAATTACCAATCCCGTTGCTACAAAAGTTTGTGCAGGACATATTACTTCATCACCTTCTTTTACACCTGCAAGCACCAATGCAAGATGCAATGCTGATGTTCCTGAGTTTAACGCTACACAATTTTTAAAATCAAATGTATTTTCTAATTCCTCTTCAAATTGTTTTACAATTTTTCCTTCGCTTAAAAAAGTTGTTTGCAACAAATCTCTGATAATACGCTCAGCCTTTGGATGAATAAAAGTGTTGAATACAGAGATATTTTGTGATTGCATTTGGCAGAATTAATTTTTTTTATTGAATTTATTATTAATGAAATCTAAAATGTGCTGAACGGGTTTTGGCGCGTAACCATAAACAGAGCGATGAAATGTATCCCAATAATTTTCTGCTTTGCGGTAAGATAAATCTGGAGTTAATCCCTCTTTTAAACATGCCATCAGTGGATTCCTCAGCCATTTGCCCTTGTAAACCGCAGTTAAGTAATAATAATTTATTGGATAATTTGTTTTCTTTAGCTTCTCTTTTGCATGGCGATAAACACTTAAAAATAACATATCCTTTGAGCGATTGACAGAATTTATTTCAAATTCCCAGTTAGACTCACCGGGCGTAATAAGTTTTTTGAAAGCATCTCTTTTCCAGATTGCACATTGCAAAGATGTTCTATACTGAGCATTTGCACCAATGATGCCAAAATCTTTTTCGCCTTCAATTTTTATATCAGGACCGGGTGATGGAAACAACCGTATATAATCAGCATTTAATAATTGCATTTTAGAAAACAGTTTTTCTATTTCCTCATTATTTACTTTTTGAGTGAGGAAATAATCATCCTGAAAATAAATTAAATAATCATGATTGAGCTGATTGAGAATTAAAAGTGTCTCCGCTCCCCATTTGGTAAACTGATTAGAAAATAAAAGCTGAAGATTACTTTTATTAAAAGGTTTGGTATTTGTTGCAAGGTAAACAGGATAAGGACAGTCATTCCAATATTTATCAAAGAAATGAAAAAACGATTCCCATAAATCCGAATATTTATCGCAGGAAAAAACTATAATTCCAATATTACCTGAAGCTGCGGTTTTCATTTCTTAAACCCGGCAGTTTAAGCTAATTATTATTTTCATAAGATATCACTAATCCAAAACTCGTGCATAAAAATAGCTAACCATAGTTTAACATCTCAAACCTTCTCATTTTAGCTTTGCCCATAAACAAAAGCTACAAAAACTATATTTACACTCTTCGCTTTTGATTAATTCAAAAAATTAAAATGAAAAATAAAATTTTCTCATTTATCTATAGATATTATGTTTTGCCACGGATTGGGAAAAGGGAGTATCAATCTTTTTTTGAAACGCTTTATAATATAGGGATTACAGGGATGAACTATGGCAATGGGGGTGATGTGAAAAATAGTGGTGAGTTAACTTGTATATCGTACATTCAATCGCAATTGAGTAAAAAAGAGAATTTAGTATTATTCGATGTAGGGGCTAATGTTGGTGATTATTCTAAAGCTCTTATCGATAGTTTTAAAAATAATCCCATTACCCTTTTTGCCTTTGAACCATCAAAAAAGACCTTCTTAAAACTCAAAGAGAATATTGGCGAATCAGACAATGTTTGTTTATTCAACTTCGGGTTTAGCAATCAGAAAACGATCTTAAAATTATTTTCAGATTCGGATTTATCAGGCCTGGCTTCATTATATAAAAGAAAGTTAGATCATTTTAATATTGAGATGAATAATGAAGAAGAGGTTGAGCTTATAACAATAGATGAATTTTGCAATGCTAATAAAATAAAAAATATTGACTTTCTAAAATTAGATGTTGAAGGACACGAATTAAAGGTTCTTCAAGGTGCAGAACGAATGATTAACTCAGATAAAATTAAATTTATTCAATTTGAATTTGGCGGCTGTGATATTGATTCAAAAACCTATTTTCAGGATTTCTATTACTTATTAAGAGATAAATATAAATTTTACAGGGTAGTGAAAAACGGATTGCATCTCATTAACAATTATAATGAAAGGTTAGAAATTTTCACAACAATAAATTATTTAGCCGAATTAAAATAAATCACAACTTATTTCTTAAACCAAAAACATCCGCATCCATAATTCTGTCTGCTCAACAAATCATTTGATGGAGCGTTAACAAGTCCGCCATCAGTAGCACTTTCAGGAATCAATGTGAATTCAATTAAATTCAAATCATTGAAATACTCTAAAATCTGATCGCGCGAATAAATCCGGTGAGCATTAAAAATTATTTTGGGCTTACCAACAGGAACCACAAATAAAAGATTTCCCTCTTTTGCCAAAACCCTTTTCAGCTCATTGATAGCAACCAGGTCACCATCAGGATTAATTGTATCACCATATCTTCCTAAACCAATATGTTCAACAGTATGCATACATGATAACGAAGAAATTGAATTATCATCAAATGGAAGTTTCATTAAATCTGCAGAGCCACAGGTGAGGTTATTCAAAATTAAATTGGCAGGACGGTAATCATAAAAATCCATTTCAATGAAAGTAGAACATATTGCGGAAAAAAAAAGTGAAGAAGAAATATCAGTATGTTTTTCAGGAGTAATTTTCTTTAGAATTCTTGCTGCCCATGCTGTATGATAAATATAATGCCTGTCAAACTCCGTTTGTGCTGTCTTCTCATTGATGGGCCGTGCTTCATTCCGGTTTATTGAGAACCTGTTATCAACTGACAGAGAGATAAATTTTTTATAATCATTCTCAAACTCTGATTTGAATTTGGATTCTCCGCGAATTCCTTTTATAAAATTATACACGACAGAAGCATTTATTTTTAAATCAGATGCAATATCTTTTAATGATTTCATGTGTGAACAAAATTAAAAACTTAATTGCCCAGCATTAAGTTTACATTCTCTCTTAACTTATCAATATCAACTTTTACATCAAACGCATTTCCGCCTTTCTGCCTTAGATTTACATAATCACATGACTGATAAAAATAGTTTACACCAATAGCTGATGCAAGAGAGAAATAACTGTTTACATGTTCAGTGGTGTTCTTTCTGAATTCTAAAACATTTGTTCCGGGTTGCATAAACATTAAATTAGTCATGTTAGCTCCGTGCAAAGAAATCATCTGCTTTGCGTAATAAGCGATAGCAATTTGTTGAGATAAAGAATAGTCTTCAAAAAAAATAGTTGTAAAACCAAACTGCTTTAACACCTCTATAACTTCCTCTTCATTTTTTATTTTCCGATATCTGCTTTTTGCACGGCTTACATAAATTTTATCTCCGAATTTATTTTCAAATTCATGCTTATAATATTCAATTAAACGGTTTCGCACTTGTAAAATAATATCCGGGTTATGCTCACCGGAAGGTGCTACATGTTCAGGAACTAATAAGTCACATTGTAGATAGTTGTTACCCGATAACCTGAAAATATTTTTTACATGAAATGCTTTTAAGCTATCCTGAAAAAAAGAAGCCTTATACCATTCGGGAACTATCAACACAGAATTATCTATCTGATCTTCCATTACAGAAAGCCTTGGCAGGAAATCACACATCCAATGAAAATAACCATGTGACCAATAATCAAAACACGCAATGTATTGATGTGATTTACTGAGTCTTATTTTTTTTCCTGAAAAAATAATTTTTAAAAGATAAAATAGATTATAGTCTTTCTTATGTGTCTTCCATATCAAAAACTGATCATATATTTTCAGGTTTTTAAAAATGATTCCATCAACGGTGATGCAAGTGTTTTTTAATCTCTGAATTTTTGGTTGTGGCAGTATTCTTTTAATATCATTCTTAAATAAAATTTCGTCACCGGGAACAAAATTTTTGGGATAAGGAAATTCTAATTCAAGATCACTTTTCATGTTAAAATGAACTGCTGACTATTAAAACAATTACTCAAATGCAACATATATATCTCCAAAACTATTGTTTATGAAACCAGGTGAGCTGAGAAGCATTAACATCTCACTTCCATTAATCCAATTTTGTAATATAAACTGCATGTCTTCACCAACTGTGTAATTGCATTTAATGGTTCCGAGTCTTGCCAAATATTCTATGCACTTAATTGCATTGTTTGTTTGCTCGGGTACACAATATTCAAACGATAACATCTTTAGTGGTTGCGATAAGCCTTTTAAAACTTCCACTTCAAATCCTTCTACATCAATTTTGCAAAAAGAAGGTTTGCCATACTGGTTGATTAAAGAATCCAATGTGGTCATCTGCACAGTTTCCGAATCATTCCAATTGTATTCCTTAAATCTGGTTTCCTTTAATGAAGTAATCCAATCTTTTGAAAAAGTTGAAATGGTTGAAGCATCAGAGATAAATA
The DNA here is from genome assembly GCA_031363705.1 of Bacteroidota bacterium. GTDB lineage: Bacteria > Bacteroidota > Bacteroidia > AKYH767-A > OLB10 > JANLUX01. Next base: position 2,971 of record JANLUX010000435.1, on the reverse strand, counting down.
ATTCATTTGTGCCCTCTGATTCACCCAGACCTTTTTCAACAATTGTAATTCTGTCTCCGTATTTCACTTTTAATATTCCGGAACAGTATTTCTGAGGCTCAATGGCAATCACCTTTGCTTTTAACTTCAAAAAAATTTCTGTACGGTTACCTATATTAGCTCCTACATCAAAACACAAGTCACCTTCTTTTATAAACTGAGAATAAAATCTTTCTCTTTCTCTGAAAATTTTTCTTTCCGCGATATCACTTTCAGAAGTAAAATATTTTTTTTTAGTGCTTAAAAGAAAAGGATAAAGTCCTGCCCTGACAATAATTTTTTTTAGTAATTCTTTTATCATTGAATGATTGAATGGATTGCAGAATTATTTTTTTGTAATTAAAGATTCCATCTGGTTTAAAATAAATCCTGCATCAGCACGCAAGGCAATGGTATCCTGTCCGATATCTTCAAACTCTATGTTAAAACAATCCTCAGCGTAACAAATATTTTGCAGGCGTGATGAAAAACCCAGGTTGATTTTATATTTCCCTACACCGTAATGAACTTTATTTTCTTTTAAAACAACTTCATAATCACCCGGTGTCATGTCCTGTGCATTAGTCCATATTGTGCGGAATTGAACATCTTCCATGCTTTTAAATCCAAGCCCGATTAAGAAATGCGGAGTGAATTCCTTAATCGTAAAATTAATTCTTATCTGCCATTGAGCACCAACGGGAATTGTCTTGAGTAGATTTCCGTTTTTGTCTTCCACCTTAATACTTGTAGGAAAAGCAAGTGTGTTTTTAAATTTTGATAAATTAAAATCTGTTTCGTTTTGCGGATCCTCAAATGCACTTAAATATTTCTGAGCAACCTCACCCATCTCTCCTTTTTCAGCGAGCACGCCATCCTTTAATAAAATTCCTTTAGTACAAAGTTTTTTTACTGCTCCCATATTATGGCTCACAAATATCACCGTTCTTCCTTCATTAACACTTACCTCTTCCATCTTGCCCATGCACTTCTTTTGAAATTCAGCATCACCAACGGAGAGCACCTCATCAATGATTAAAATTTCAGGTTCTAAAAAAGCAGCAACAGAAAAAGCAAGTCGTAACTGCATTCCGCTCGAATAACGTTTCAGGGGAGTATCAATAAATTTTTCCACTCCTGAAAAATCTACGATCTCATCAAACCTGTTTTGAATTTCTTTTCGTTTCATTCCAAGAATAGATCCGTTCAGAAAAATATTTTCTCTTCCGGATAATTCAGGATGAAAACCTGTACCAACTTCAAGCAGGCTTGCGATGCGTCCACGTGCAATTATTTTTCCTTTTGTGGGAGGAGTAATACGTGATAGGATTTTTAACAACGTGGATTTACCCGCACCGTTTTTACCAATGATGCCTATTGTTTCTCCGGGAAAAACATCAAAGCTTACATCGCGCAGCGCCCAATAATCTTCGTGTGAAGTATTGAAATTCACAAAAAAATTACTGATAGCTTCACGCAGACTTAAGTACGGGTTTTTCTCGTGATCAATCTTGAATTTTTTGGAGATATTTTTAATCTCCAGAATAGGTTCCATATCAGGCTAAATCGGCAAAGTACGCTTCAGTTCTTCTGAAATAATAAACACCACCCACCAGAAAAACGAGTATGGAAATGCTGCTTGTGTATAGCAAATGATAAACCGGTTCACGGCTTGAAAGTGCTGCATGAAATAATTCAACAGGTGCTGTCATGGGATTGAATGCAATAATAAATTTTGCCCAGTTATGTTGCAACATATCATAAGGATAAATTACAGGAGTAACGAATAATAAACCTTGTACAAGAAAGGGAATGACATAACGGAAATCCCTGTACTTTACATTTAATGCAGCCAGCAAACAACCGGGACCAAATGTTGCAAGGCATGCAAATATTACGCTTACAAATGTGCTTAATAAAAACCAAGGAACATTTACCTGCACATGATAATAGAATAATAAAACAATGAGGATAAACCATGCCATAATAAAATCAAAAAAAGCTACCAGCACGGATGAGATCGGAATAATTAAACGCGGAAAATAAATTTTCTTGATAATATTTGAATTGCTCACCATGCTGTTTGCTGCTGCAGTTAATCCGTTAGAAAAAATATTCCAGATAATCAGCCCACCGAAAACGTAAACCGGGTAAGGGATATTCTCTGTGTTAATCTTTAATGCTCTTCCAAAAAAAACTGTGAAAATAACCATCATCAGCAGTGGCTGTAAAATTGCCCATGCAAAGCCCAATACCGTTTGTTTGTATTTCACTTTAATATCCCTCCAGGTAAAAAAGAAAAATAACTCACGGTAAGTAACCAATTCGCCAAATCCAAGCCCTATTTTCTGCTGGGGTTTTATTTCGTATTTCACCATGTTACGCGGGCAAAAGTAAAGAAGTGACTGCACATCACGGTTTCATAATTAAAAAGCCGAGCTCAAGATATGCTGCGGTTTCCTTATTGCATAAAAGATAATTATAGAAATCGCTTTTACAGATATGCCTGATGGAACTGATCTAAATATTTTCACATACTTGCAAGCTTAAGAATTTATCAGTATGCTATTGATTTATCTAAAAGCAATTCTTTAAGTAATTCTATGTTATGCATGGCACAAAGATTTAAATGCAAGCTATAAATTTTGTGTATGAGAAAATTCCGCATTGTATTCTTTCTGTTTGTTAGCATGTATTTTTTATCCTGCCGTCAAAGTGAAGAGGATTTAATTTTTAATCAACAGCAACTAAGTGCATTTATTAAAACCCATTCTATTGCAAAACCATATAAACAGGATATCACTGCCTTTTATCAAAATAGAAATTACACTGCTGCTTGGCTTGACAATCGTGGATTGAATAACCATGCAAAAATATTTTTAGAACGATTACAGAATGAGCACCAGACAGGAAGTTATAATCCATCGCCACAGGTAGCAGCGCAGCTGAAAAG
>JANLUX010000404.1:0-5016 GCA_031363705.1 Bacteroidota bacterium | reverse complement strand
TTTTTCATAAACAATAGCGATGCTGTCATAAGCATCAGCTATTCCCTTCTTGTTTTGGATTGCTTTGTGCATTTTCATTGCAGTGGATAAATTTTTTATTGCCTCCGGATAATTCGACTGTAGAATATAAATGATTCCTATATTCATATATGAATAAGCGATCCCGTTTTTATCATCAATTGCTTCCTGAATTTGTAACGCAAATAAATGCTTTTGCATGGCTCCCGTATAATTTCCCTGCTTTCTGTAAATTGTTCCGAGCAGATTATAGGATGATGCAACACCTTTGCGGTCACCGATTTCTTTCCTTAATTGCAAAGCAATTAATTCATTTCTGATGGCCTCATCATGGTTCCCTTGTTTTTCATAAACAATAGCGATGCTGTCATAAGCATCAGCACTTGCTTGTTTATTTATGGCAGGTAACTGTTGCGAAGTACAAAATGTTTGAGATAAAATCAAAAGAATCAGGCTTAAGGAACAAAATTTTATTTTCATCAGGATTAGAATTTAATTTATAAAAGGTTAGTTCTTATTTTGTAAAAAATATTTCCTGTAAAAGAAATAAAAAAAAGTTTATAAAATCAATCTTTAACTAAGGATTTAGAGTTTTGGGACTAGAATATTTCTCTTCAAACAAATCATTTTATCGTCTGACTGATTTAAAGTGATTGAATCAATTACATTTATAAATATCAGGCAGCCTTTTTTGTATGTACAAAATCTTTTGTGCTTTCCATTAGTGCTTTCACATTAGCCTGACAAAAGCCGTGATTTTCTCTTTCTATCAGTTCATAAATAACACCGGTTAGTTCAGATGGTTTTGTAAATACCTGCACCAAACCCGGACAGGTTAGAGGTTGGTTAGTAGCAAATTCCACAAAACCTTTTTCACTCCAGTCTGACATTGTGCTTTCAACTGAATCCACCTGGAAAGCCATGTGATGAATTCCGCCAACACCACCCCTGTCAGCAACCCATTTTCCTACAATTGAATCATTAGTTCCATCAGAAATAAAAATCTCTGGTGCTATGTGATAGTTAGTGTAATCGTGATTGAAATAATGCTCCACCATCCAGGGAATGTTGCCGGTTTGTTGTTCAGGTGGTAACAGTACGAGGCAATCTGCAGAAGAACCATCTTCAAACTCAATCTTAAAACCTTCCGGAAGGTCTTCAGCTATCTGGTATCCGAAACATTCGATAAATAATCTTGCTGTTTTAAAACGGTCTTTTACACGGTATGCAATGTGATCGAGTCTCATGATACATAGTTTTGATAGAATCAGGAAACAAATGTTAATACCCGTAAAATATTTGATGCTGGTTTTTTGGCGAGTCTTTAAAATTTAAAGGTTAATCAAACCAAGGCAATAGTAAGTTTCGATATTGACAGTTCTTTTTTGCCGTTGTTGGAGTTTTCTCCGACAACAGAAGCGTGTTTGATTATTGGAGAAAACTCCAACAATGGCTCTCCGATTTTACTCTTTCTGATGCGATTTTTCTTCTCCCGCTTTTCCCGGATAAAAACGAACAAGCTTTATTACACGTACTTTATCACGGAAGAGCGGTGGCACAGTCATGCGCGCCTGGTCATGACTATCTGCTTCAATGATTGCATAAGCATTATGGTCATTGTCTTTGCAACCCCATTCGTAATGTGTAATGTAGCCTGCATAAAACTCAGCAAAATATTTTACAACCTGCCTGCATTCTTCAGCAGTGTGTGAGGAGATAACCATGTAACGATCCATGATGAGTATTTAAAATTTAAAGTTCAATGTTTAAAGTTCAAATGTAAGCAACAAATTATTTGTCCCTGCTTCCTACTCCATGCTCCCGACTATTACTCACATTTCCTGAAGATATTTACGCACAAAACGGATTGCCATTGCACCTTCGCCTACCGCTGAAGAGATTCCTGCAAGCGCACTGAATCGAACATCACCTGAGGCAAATATTCCGGGTATGCTTGATTCGGAAAGATAAGGTTCACGATCTAATTTCCATTGTGCAGGAAAATGTTTTTCTTTTAATAATTCTCTTCCTGTAATGATAAAACCTTTGTCATCTTTCATTACTAAATCATCTAACCATTTAGTACCGGGTTTTGCCCCGATGTAAATAAACAATGCTTTGCATAAAACAGTTTTCTGTTCGTGCGTTTTGTTGTTTTCAACTGTTATTGACTCCAGAACTTTATCACCGGAAACAGCAATCACTTCGGTATTGGTGAGAATATTTATGTTTGGCGTTTTAGTTATCTGTTCCACAAGATAATTAGCAGCAGTCTGCCGTAGCGCATCTCCTCTTAAAATCATATTTACTTCAGCAGCAAATTTGCACATATAAATTGCTGCCTGACATGCAGAGTTGCCACTACCAACGATATAAATAATTTCTTTTTTACAGGCATGTGCTTCCACTGCTGCAGAGCCATAGTAAATGCCTGCACCGGTAAAATTTTCGATACCAGGAATTTTTAACTTTTGATATTCAACTCCTGTGCTTATAACAATTGCCTTGCTGTGTATTTCATTTCCATCAATGGTTTCAATTATTTTATAGCCATCCTGAATGCGGATATTTTTTACTTCCTGTGGTGTAAGTATTTCTGTTCCGAAACGTAGTGTTTGTGTAATGGCTCTTCGTGTTAACTCTGCACCTGAAAGTCCGGATGGAAAACCAAGATAATTTTCGATACGTGAGCTGCTGCCTGCTTGTCCTCCCGGATTTCGTTTTTCAATCAGTAATGTTTTTAATCCTTCAGTTGCCCCATAAAGAGAAGCAGCTAATCCACTGGGACCAGCTCCGATTATCACCACATCATACATTGCTTCCATTGCGGTTTGTTTGAGTCCTGCACTAACCGCAACATCCTGCATCGATGGATTGATAAGGAACGACCCATCTTTCAAAACCACTAATGGCAAATCTGATTTGGAAACATTTGCGCTAAGCATATATTTTTCTGCCTCTTCATTATTCTCTACATCTATCCAATGAAATGGAACCAGGTTGCCTGAAAGAAATTCTTTCAGCTCATGTGATTTTGGCGACCATTGAAAACCGATAATTCTTATTCCTTCGTGATCTGGCTTATAAGTTGCCTGCCAGTCATCCAGTAATTCATCAATAACAGGATATAATTTTTCTTCAGGCGGATTCCATGGTTTGAGTAAATAATAATCAAGTCTTAAATTATTGATGGCTCTTATGGCTGCTTCAATATCGGAGTAAGCTGTTAACAATACTTGTTTCGCATCAGTATAAATTTCTTTGGCTTTCTCAAGAAATGCAACGCCTTCCATCTCAGGCATACGCTGATCGGAGATTAACAATGCAACTGCCTCATTCTTCAACATTAATTCTTTCAGCAATTCCAATGCTTCATTAGCTGAATCAGTGGCAGCAACACGGTAGTCTTCGCGATACTTGTTTTTGATATCACGCTGAATGGCACGAAGCACTTGTTGGTCGTCATCAACTATTATTATGTAAGGGAGTTTCATTTTAGTTTACAGTTGACGGTTTACAGTTTACAGTTAAAAAATAATCCACCATTGTTTTATGCAACTTCTGTTTTTTGTTCGAGTGGAATGCAAATGCTGAATGTTGTTTTTCCTGGTTTTGAATCCACTTTAATTTCTCCGTTGTGATGTTTTACAATACGGCTGACAGTATCCAATCCAATGCCTGTTCCATCACCTACTTTTTTAGTAGTAAAGAATGGATCATAAATGCGTGAAAGGATTTCAGGAGGAATGCCTGAGCCGTTATCTATAATACAAATTTTTGCAAATTTATTTGAGAGAGATGTTTCAATTGTAAGCTCACCGTTTTTATCCATTGCATAAATAGCGTTGTCAATAATATTTGTCCAAACCTGGTTTAACTCTCCCACATAAGCCGGAACAGCAGGTAAATCTTCTTTATAATTACGCTTGACCGTTATATTTTTTTCACGCAACTTATATCCTAACAGTGTGATTGTGTTTTCAATATCATTTTGAATATTGGTTGGTTGCAATTCATTGGTTCTGTCCATGTGAACATGACTTTTGATTGCACCTACTAAATTTGATATGCGTGCTGAAGCTTCTTCCAGATCTTTAATCACCCTTTGAGAACCTAACAAATTCTCCAGCCAATGCAATACATGAATAAAAGGTTCATTGCCTACATTACCAATTATCTTTTCCAAATCCTCACCTGTAAATCCTGCTTCTGCAAATGTTTCACCTGCTATATGATTCCCGATCAATCCCTTTTGTTCGAGCCAATCGGTTATTTCTTCTTCTAATTGTATGCGTTTAGTAAGGCTAAGCTTTGTTTCGTTTCCGGATTTTTTTTCCTTATCATCCACCATACGCTGAATATTCTGGACATGTTCAGCGCTTATTTTATGTGCTAATAATTTTTCTGTTAGTCCGAAATTTCTTTTTAATCTTTTGATCAATTCAGAAGAAATCCTGTCAATTGCTGAAGCTGGGTTGTTTAATTCATGAGCGATACCGGCTGCAAGTTTTCCAAGTGCATTCACTTTTTCATGCTGGAGTTTTGTGGTGGCAAAAGCTCTTGCACGTTCAGTCATATAACCGATCAGACGTTGTATCAGGTCAGGATTTAATTGCTCCAGTTCATGAAAATGACTTTTATGTAATTGTAGCCCCTGCATATTTCCATCAGTGTAAGCATAACCGGGTGACCCTTTCATCCTCGAATAAGGTAGCATTCCGCCCACTCCACCAGTGGTTGGATCATTTTCAAAAGAAAAATAGTAAACTAACTTTCCATTCACATCCATGTAAAAATTGACCCTGCCCTGAAGCATAATCCACATCCAGTCAATTGGCTGTCCTGTTTTAGTCAGCACCGTACCATCCTCATATTCATGATAGGATGAATGATCTAAAATCCATTGAAGATGCTCATCAGGCAAATCGCTGAATGCGATTACTTTTCTTAAATCCTCAATAGTGACTTGCATAGCCGAAGTTGAAAGTTTAAAGTTAA
>JANLUX010000386.1:0-7560 GCA_031363705.1 Bacteroidota bacterium | reverse complement strand
TTCGAAAATGTTGATGATGAAAATTATGCTAAGCTGTTGGCATCTGTACCAATCACTGAAGAAAAAAAGATGGAGAAGGGCTGGGATTTATTCAAATACAAAATTCCGATGTGGATATTCATCATCGTTTGTGTGACTCTTACATTTTTATCTATAACAAAAAACCTTTCTCTTATTCCTGTTCTTGGAGTGGTAAGTTGTCTTTACATGATGGCGCAGATTGAATTGAAAAACTGGATTGGTTTTACCATTTGGCTTTTCATTGGTTTAGTTATTTATTTTTCTTATGGATATCGTAACAGTAAATTAAACCTGAACAAAACAACAAATATTTGATATGGGAATTGTATTAGTCACAGGAGCCACTGCAGGATTTGGGAAAGCCATCGCAATAAAATTTGCAGCCCATGGTTACGATGTGATTCTTAACGGAAGAAGAACGGATCGGCTGGCAGCGCTTGAAGAAGAAATAAAAAAAACTTTCGAAACAAAAGTCTTCACCCTTCCTTTTGATGTGCGCAAACGTAAAGAAGTTGAAACCGCTTTAAACACACTTCCGCATGAATGGAAAAAAATTGATGTGTTAGTGAATAATGCAGGTCTTGCTCAAGGACTTTCCACCATTCAGGAAGGTGATGTAGATGATTGGGAGGTGATGATTGATACCAACCTGAAAGGATTGCTCTATGTTTCGCGCGTTGTAATGCCGTGGATGGTAGAACACAATAAAGGTCACATCATAAACATTGGCTCAATAGCAGGAAAAGAAGCTTATCATCGCGGAAATATTTATTGCGCTACAAAATTTGCTGTGGATGCAATATCAAAATCTATGCGTATTGACTTGTTGCCACACGGTATTAAAGTGACAGCGATCAACCCCGGTGCTGCTGAAACAGAATTTTCACTCGTTCGATTTAAAGGAGATGCTGACCGTGCAAAAACTCCTTACTTAGGTTATGATCCTTTGCAGGCAGAAGATATTGCAGAGGTGGTGTATTTTGCGGCAAGCCGTCCACCGCATGTTGTGCTTAATGATATTGTGATTACTCCGCTGGCACAGGCAAATACTTCTTACCTTATAAAGAAGGAACACAAATAGTTTGCCGATGCCATTGCCATCTACAAAAACGAGTTGGAAGCAATGGATCATTGTTTTACTTGCTTTTGCTCCGGTGCTTTTTATTAATTTGAGCTCATCTCATGATTGGGGTGATGATTTTGCTCAGTATATTTTACAGGCACAATGCATTGTTGAGGGAAACCCGCAAACCACTTATGCTATTTATGACTCAGAATTTTATTCTGTTTTAGGTCCTCCGACAAGGCCTGTAGGGTTACCACTTTTGTTAGCCCCGTTTTATTATTTTTTTGGAAATAATATGTTTGTTTTTTCCTGTGTGATGGCAGCATGTTATTTTGTTATAGCATTACTTGTATTCCGGTTTTTACGTCAAACGATTTCATTTCTTCCTTCACTGTTGTGGGCATGCACCATGATTTACAATCCACAGCTTCTTCAGTTAAAACTTGCAATACTTTCTGATTTTCCATTTATCATTTTGCTTTTTTTATTTTTTGATGTAGTTAAACGACCGTTCTCAACAAAACAAATTATTCTCCTCAGCATATTAACAGGACTAATGATTTCTTTCCGTTTGATTGGTGTTGTAATCGTTCCTGTTTATTTTTTATTCTGGATAACCAATAAATCCAACAGGAGAAATCTCTCGAATTTTATCAGGCAACCATTGTTGTTTTCTATATTATCACTTGCAATTTTTCTTGCACTCAATTTTATTTTCTTGCGAAATACTATTGAAAGCTGGAACTCCTATTCTTTTATTTCAGGATTAATTGACCATGCCCGTTTGCTTGATACCATACATTATTACACTTTCGTTTACACGTTAATTTATGAACAGGAAATCTGGGGATTTGCAAATCTCATGCTGAAATCATTCATGGTTGTGATTGCATGTATGGGATTTGTTATCAGTTTGCGCAGAAAAATAAATGCGGAAGATTGGTTTTTTATTATTTATCTCGGAACAATGTTTCTATATCCGTATAAGTCGGCTGCTATTCGTTTTTTGATGCCTGTATTTCCCATGCTATTGTTATACCAGATAGAAGGAATAAAAAGTATCCAACTGCCTTCTTATAAATTAAATAGTTTTAAAATTTACATTATCCCGCTCATCCTGTTATTGTCTTATAAAATTAATCTGCAAAATATATTACAGAAACAAGGCGAAATTCAGGAAGGTCCTTATGAACCCGCTGTTGCATCTGCATTTGAATTTATTAAAACCACTTTGCCAGAGGAGAAAATGTATGCTTTTACAAAGCATCATGCATTTATGTTGTGTGCCGACAGGCGTTGTATTCCTGCACGGGATAATCTTTCTACATCCCAATTAAAAAAAATGCTGAATAAATTTCATGTAAAGTATTTGTTGTATGTTGATAATGTATCTGGAGAAAATATTCTTCAATTGGTTAAATCGGAACAACACCGATATAAACTTATTTGGCAAAACAAACGATGTAAAATATTTGAGCAATTATGAAAACTAAAAGTTATCTTACAATTATGACAGATGCTTCGTGCCTCAGTATAACAAAGCTCACACATGCTTGTCATGCTGAGTTACGAAGCATCTCGCTTCGCTGCCTTATTCTCGTCATCACATTATTATATTCCTGCAATATGACAAATCCCAGATATGCAGACACCGTTTACTTCAACGGAACAGTGTACACCGTTGACAGCAGTTTTGCAATCGTACAGGCTTTTGCAGTTAAAGAAGGAAAAATTATCGCAACAGGAAGTAATGAAGAGATAGAAAAATTTGATGCAAAAGAAAAAATTGACATGAATGGTAAATTTGTTTATCCTGGTTTTATTGATGCACATGCTCATTTTTATCAATATTCAACTGATCTCTTAAGCTGTAATATATATGGAACAAAATCTTTTGCCGAAGTAATTGAAAAAGTAAACTCATTTTCAAAATCAAATAACTTCAGTTGGATATTAGGCAGAGGATGGGATCAAAATGATTGGGATGTAAAAGAGTTTCCAAATAAGACAATGCTGGATAGTTTATTTCCTTCCATTCCGGTTTTTTTATTACGTGTTGATGGTCATGCTTTGTTAGTTAATCAGAAGGCTTTGGATATTGCCGGTATTACCCCGCAAACAAAAATTTTTGGAGGAGAAATAGAACTAAATAGTGGAAAGCTTACCGGAATTTTAATTGACAATGCAGTTGACAGTATTAGAAAATTTATTCCTGAATTCAGTAATCAGTTAAAGATAAAAAGCTTAGTGAACGGTGAAAATAATTGTTTTGCTGTAGGACTAACTTCGGTATGTGATGCCGGGTTAGATCGTGATACTATCCGGTTTATTGATTCCCTTCAGAAAGCAAACATCCTTAAACTACGTATCTATGCAATGATCATGTATGGTGAGGGTAACAAAAAGTTTTACTTTGAAAATGGAAAATACAAATCAGACCGCCTAAATGTTTGTTCATTTAAAGTTTATGGTGATGGGGCATTGGGATCAAGAGGTGCTTGCCTTCTTCAGTCGTATTCTGATAAATCATCGCATTATGGAATGCTCTTGCATGATAGTAATTATTTTAAGGCTGCAGCAAAAGAAATTTACGATCACGGATTCCAGATGTGCACACATGCCATTGGTGATTCGGCCAATCGTTTAACGCTAAATATTTATAGAGATATATTAAAACAAAAAAACGACAGGCGTTGGAGAATAGAACATTGCCAGGTAGTGAATGAAAATGATTTTGATTTGTTTGGAAAATATTCCATCATTCCTTCTGTGCAACCAACGCATGCAACATCGGATATGTACTGGGCGGAAGAACGTATTGGACAAGAAAGAATGAAAGGTGCTTATGCCTATAAACAATTATTACAACAAAATAATTTCATTGCAAACGGTAGCGATTTTCCTGTTGAAGATATCAATCCTCTATTAGGGTTTTATGCTGCTGTGGTTAGGAAGGATCAGAGAAATTTTCCTGCTGACGGTTTTCAAACCGCCAATGCATTAACCCGTGAAGAAGCATTAAGAGGTATGACAATATGGGCAGCATACGCAGCTTTTGAAGAAAAAGAAAAAGGAAGTTTAGAGAATGGAAAGTTAGCTGATTTTGTAATTCTTGAAGATGATATTATGAGATGTGCTCCTGAAAAAATATTTGGTGTTAAAGTTTCTTTCACCTATATAAATGGTGAACAGGTTTACAAACGCCAATAAAAAAAGCTGCAGGGTGATTGCAGCTTTTTTAATGTCAAAATCAAATAATTATTTACGGCATTGTCTGAATCCTGTCAAGCAGCAACATTGTCTGCTTATAATCATTATTGTTCTGCTTAGCCACTTCAACAGCCCGGGTTGCATATTTTAAAGCCTGTTCTTTTTTTCCAAGCATAACAGAGATTGAAGCTAACAAATGATTGCCTTTATATAAATCCGCTATACTAACTGAACGCAATGCCCATTGCTCAGCTTGTGCTAAAACTTCTTTATCAGTATAGAAACGATCATAATAAACCTGTGCAATATCTAAGAGTCTGCGAAAATCATCCATTGCATATTGGTCAACAAATTTTTTACCAGCTACTTTATAACCTTCCCAATCCGATTTCATCTTCAATTTATTAAGGTTGGCATAGGCAACAATTTTAGGAGCAATATCAAGCCCTTTAGTGTTGAGTACTTGTTTTTTTGCTTTGTCAAAACCAACTGAATCCAATTTCTGCACATAACCGGTCAGGTATGAATTATATAAATTGATAAGTTTATTGTTGATGCTGTCTGCTGTATATTTTGATTCAAATTCTTTTTTATTGGCAAGTATTCTTTGCATCACCGGTAAAGTTGGATCTTTAATAATGTCATAAATAATTCTCCAGTTATTTGTATTAGTAAAGTCTGCATCAGGTTGTTTCTTCAGATAGTCATCAATCATAAGCTGTGCATCCATCCCAGCTATTTCCTGCATTCTGAAATAAAATTGCACCTCGGCAGGAGTTGCCGTAGCTGAATCATATCTGTTTTTATAATAACGCATCTGGCGTCTTGGATCAAGTGCTTCTCTTCCAAGTTCCATAAATGGTTGTTTATATCTGCGGCCTGCAGCTCGGTGAATTAGCTCACCATTGGAATCATAAAAAAGAAATGTAGGGAATGTATGACTCTTGATTGTTTTATTAATCTCCTTACCTTCTTTTTCCATATCTATTTTCAGAGATATAAAATTTGAATTAAAAAAATCACCCACTTCCTTATCAATATAAACACTGTCTTTCATATAAATGCAATAGTGACACCAATCTGTAAAACCATGGACAAAAACTTTTTTGTTTTCTGCTTTAGCAGCTACAATTGCTTGTTCCAATGTCAGCGAACGGAATTTAACCCCTGGCTTATCATTATTATCCGCTATTGCTTTTGTAAAAGATTGAGCAATAAACAGTGAGCTGATCATTACAATTTTCAGATAAAGGAAATATTTTTTCATTTAGTAGATATATTATTTTAAGTGTATAAATTTAGATAGTTAATTTCTTGAAGCTATGAATTAAATATGAAGCAAAGATAGAAAATTGAAAAGTGGTCAAAAATTCAACATGAATAAATGCATATTTCATTTTACTTCGTTGCGAACCACATCATGCCTTTGGCAAGGGCAAATCCGAAAAATTGTAATTGCTCTTGTTTAACATCAGTTTCACCGGTTATAGATGTTCTGACACGGTCCCACAAAGCTTCGGGCGCATCAGGAGTAGGAATGCAATAGTATTCAGGTGAGCCACGCATTTTTAAATAAACAATTATCACAGCACAAGGCTTGTTTTCTCCATCGCGATACAGTCCTTTAAACTCAGCTTTGCGCTCCCCATATTCAAACGTCTGTAGGTCGGTAATCTTGTAGCCTTTTTTTATTTCCACCTTCATCTGCAAAAACATTTTATATCCTGCTAAACCAATATTGTATTCTTCCGGAGTAGTGGGAGCAATGGTTTGTGCTTTTGCAAAACAAACGGTAAGCAACAGTAGAAAGATAAGTTTTATTTTTTTCATAATTTGAGGAAATCTGCACAAAGTTAAATTAATTAGAAATTTTATAGATGAATGAAGGGTTAAGAAAGCAAGACCTAATTAATGAACAGCAGTTTTAACTTTACTCCAGCTTTTTAATTGCCAGGTGATAATTCCGGTGCAGATATGATTCAGATTAACATCATATACTTCCACATTCAATTCTTTCAACACCGCCTCAGCATTTTGCAGTTGATTCTTTATTTCATCTAACAATATTTTATCCGTCTGAAATTGCGCAGTCACTTTTGATTTTGCCTGGTAGTGATAAATGATATGTATATCTTTCAAAATAATCCGGTATTTATCAGCTGATAAATACCTCACGAGGCTAAGTCCTGAAACATATTCGCACAACGTTGCCAGGGCACATGCATGCATTCCGTTAATATGATTTTTGTTTGAACGGATAAAAGGTAATTCCATTGCGATGCTTTCATTACCAATTTCTTTTATCCGGATTTTGTGTGGAGAATTAAAAGGAATCTTAAACCATAATCCGTGATTCAACAACCATCTGTAAAACGATGAGTGTTGTGCTTTTAAAAAATATTTTTCAAGCTGCATAGCCATCATCAAATCACCAAATTATCAAATCTTCAAATTTTCAAATCATTTAATTCCTTCATCGCCTTTTCCATCTCTTTTTCCAAGTGATCAATAATCGTTTCACAGGGAAGTATATCATGAATCATCTCCACACTTTGCCCGGCACACCATAAATTATTATAGTTACCTGGCTTCACTGCATCTTCTAATTTTTTCATTCCTCTTATCTGCACCAGCATCTTAAAATATTTTTTTGTTCGAGGGCTATTGCTCATCATTCGTTCAAACCAATTTTGTTTGTAACCAATTTTTTTTGCGTAAGGTGTATCAATAATCGTACAAGGCGTTCCCGAAATCCTTTCCGTAAGCACTATGTCTTCCATTCGTGAATTTACAACCGCTTGCTTATAAGCATCGCTCACAGGGGCTTCGCTGCTTGCAATAAACCTTGTGCCAATACTTACCCCTGCAGCGCCCAATGCCAGCATTGAAATAATAGATGCACCTGTGGCAATCCCTCCGGCAGCAATTACCGGTGTGCCGGGAAAATGTGTGTGCAATGTGGGAACAAGTATCGAGTTTGGATAAGGTCCTGCATGCCCGCCTGCTCCTTGACATACAGCAATAAATCCATCACATCCATTATCAAATGCTTTTTTTGCGTGTGTGATATTTGTTACATCACAAAAAACTTTTGCACCATAACCATGAGCGATTTTAATTACTTCTGATGGATTTCCTAAACTGGTAATGTAAAAGGGTACTCTGCCATCTGCACAAATTTTCAAATGCTTTTGATAAAGCGGGTTTGTTTTTTGAACAATCAGGTTTACACTAAAGCTTCCCTGTCTAATTTGATTTGAATC
>JANLUX010000375.1:0-6182 GCA_031363705.1 Bacteroidota bacterium | reverse complement strand
GACGGGTTTGAAGAAAGCATTAAAAACGTTCCACGAATTGCTGCTGATTCGGTATTAGATTCTCACACACTGATCATTGATACCCGTGCTCAACTGCAATATAAAAAGGCACATTTGCGCAACAGCATTAATATACAGCAGGGATTAAAATTTGAAACATGGCTGGGTTCTATTGTTGCTCCCGGAGAAAAGTTTTATCTCATTGCAGAAAATGAAAACGAACTGGAGAGCGTTATCCGCAAAACAGCAAAGATCGGTTACGAGAAAAACATTAAAGGTGCATTGTTACCTCCACCCGATATGAAAGAGCAATCTGCCGTGTTTGATGCAACAGGTTTATCAGAGCATCTGGATGAATATACAATAGTTGATATCCGGAACACAGGTGAGAGCAAACAAAAAATATTTGATAATGCCATTCATATACCGTTGCCTGAGTTACGTGAACGTGTGTCAGAGATTCCGTTGGACAAACCCATACTTGTACATTGTGCAGGTGGATATCGCTCAGCAACAGGAAGCAGCATCATAGAAAAACAAACAGGTATTAAAGTTTTGGACTTAAGTGATGCTGTAAAAGATTTTGCAAAAGTTAAAAGTTAATTTCTCCATACGTTTTTGAATTTATGGCTGATTTTTTTTCATTCATAAATATTTCGTCCGTTAAATGAACACAAATACTACAACAAACGCTATTCAAAAAGCAAAAGCTTTAAGATGGGTCTTGATTTTATCAGTGTTTGTGATGCTGATAAAGTTTGTAGCTTATTTTATTACTTTATCAAATGCAATTTTATCTGATGCCCTGGAGTCAATCGTAAATATTGCAGCCACAGCATTTGCATTGTTCAGTGTACAATTCGGTTCAAGAAGTAAGGACAGTGATCATCCCTATGGACATGGAAAAATTGAATATGTTGCAACAGGATTTGAAGGCGCTTTGATATTTGCTGCAGGTGTTTTTATTATTATCCGCTCTGTTAAAACTTTAATGTTTAACATACAGATTAATCATATTGAAGAAGGCATGTTGTTGAGTTCTGCATCAGCTGTCTTACTTTTTATAATGGGAAGTTTCTTGAAAAGAAAAGGCAAACAATTTGATTCCATCACCCTGATTGCTGACGGACAGCACATGATTGTGGATACCTTAACCACCATAGGAATTGTAGCCGGGCTGTTTATTTATAAACTAACAGGTTTAATATGGATTGACAGTGTGCTGGGAATACTGTTAGCAATTTATATTCTCATAAATGGTTTCCGCATTCTTAAAATTTCATTGGATCACCTGATGGACAGAGCTGATCCTGAGATTATGAACAGGATTGTAAATGTGCTCGAACAGATCAAACGTCCGCAGTGGATTGACATACATAATATGCGAATTCAAAAGTTCGGTGATCTGTTGCACGTGGATTGCCATATGACACTTCCCTTTTATGAAACATTAGATAATGTGCATGAGGAAATAACACAATTAGAGAGAGGGTTGAACAAAGCATTCGATAATCGTGTTGAGCTTTTTGTGCATACTGATCCATGTCAGCAAATCCCCTGTCGCATTTGTCCGGTAGCTGAATGTAAAGCACGTCAACATCCTTTTGAACACAGAGTGGTTTGGACAGCAGAGAACTTATCACTTAACCAAAAACATTTTGTGCAAACCAATTAAAGAATCTCATGCGAATGCTAAGAATCCGGTTATTCGTCATTCGTTATACTCGTTACCGATTCGTTAATTAGCAGGAAATATATGCAGCAGGTGGCAATTATTGGAGGAGGTGCAGCAGGTTTCTTTTCTGCGATAAAATGTGCAGCAGATAATCCAAAATGCCAGGTAACAATATTTGAAAAGTCTTCAAAGGTATTAGCTAAAGTTCGTGTATCAGGTGGTGGCAGATGCAATGTAACACATGCCTGTTTTGATTTTAAAAAATTAATTGATTTTTATCCACGGGGAAAAAAAGAATTGATTGGCACGTTTTCAAGATTTAATGTAAATGATACCATTGAATGGTTTGAAAGCAGGGGTGTGAATATAAAAACAGAAGCTGATGGAAGAATGTTTCCGGTAACGGATAACTCTCAAACAATTATTGATTGCTTATTGAATGAAACAAAGCGATTAAACATTTCCATTCATTTAAATCATGCACTTCAGCAAATAAAAATATTAAACGAAGATTCAATTGAACTAACCTTCGCAGATGGAAAAATTTTTCATTGCACTAAATTAATTCTTACAACAGGCGGGTTTCCCCAATTAAAAAGTTTTGATTTCATAGCATCATTGGGTCACACCATCATCCCTCCGGTACCGTCATTATTTACTTTTAATATTCCTCATTCACCATTAAAAGGATTAGAAGGAATTGCAGTTGCTGATGCAATCATTCGTTTAGAAGGCAGCAAACTGGAAGAACAAGGTGCTTTATTAATTACACATTGGGGAATAAGCGGACCGGCTGCAATTAAATTATCTGCATGGGCTGCACGATGGCTGAATGAAAAAAACTATCAAACCAGCTTACACATTAACTGGCTACCGCAATATGATCAGGATAAACTAAACGAATTTTTTAAAGAGTTGAAACAAACAAGTCCATCTAAAAAGATTATTGCTAATTCATTTTTTAATTTACCACAACGTTTATGGGAGCGTGTTGTTACCTTAGCTGGAATTGCCGAAGCAGAAAATATTTCTGATTTAAGTAAGCATAAATTTAATCGTCTTGTTCAATTATTATCTGATATGACTTTAGTATGTCATGGAAAAACTACTTATAAAGAAGAATTTGTAACCTGTGGTGGCGTTAGTTTAAAAGAAGTTAATCTTCAAACGATGGAGAGCATAAAAGTGAAAGGACTTTATTTTGCAGGCGAAGTTTTGGATATTGATGGTGTTACCGGTGGCTTTAATTTCCAGGCAGCATGGACAACAGCATGGATTGCAGGTTTGAATGCAGCAATTATTCCTAATGCGAAATAAGGATCGGGATTTATTATTCATTCTTTACCTTAGTAGAAAATAAATAATCCGGGAGTTATACCTTATTACCTTGTTATAACCAGAAATAAGGTAATAAGGTTGATATTCTTTGCTTCATTTTCTACTAAGGTTCTACATTCTATTGCCCTCTTAATCTGAGCTAATTCATGTTCAACTCTTGATTTGCATTAATAACAATACTTACCAGCCTCACATAAACTCTTTGCAATTCTTCTTCGGGCTTCTTTGGTATTGAAAGGTTTTGTTTTGCAAAAACGTTTTAACCCTAACAGCATCATACGCTGCTCATCACCTTCTTCACTCATTGAAGTAATGGCATTTTTACCTGCAATATTGATGCGGTCCATTGCATCATTTATATATACATGTAAAATATCAAGCTGATCTTTTGTGGATTCTTCGCCTTTGATGCCCACCAGCTTTTGCACACGCAGCAAAGCAGATTCACATAAATAAGTTTCCATTGCCATGTCAGCAATATTCATAATGATCTCCTGCTCTTTGGCAAGTGTCATCATAAACTTTTGCACTGCGGCACCTGCCACCATCAGAATGGTTTTTTTCATATTGGCAATTGCTTTTGTTTCTTCCGCAAACGGAACATGCTCCCCGTTTCCAAACTCAGGTATTGCCATCAACTCTTTTTGCACAGCAGTTGCAGGTCCCATCAGGTCCAATTCACCTTTCATGGCTCGTTTTAAAATCATATCCACTGTGAGCAGGCGATTGATTTCATTGGTTCCTTCAAATATCCGGTTGATTCGTGAATCGCGGTAAGCACGATCCATTGGTGCATCGGCACTGTAACCCATGCCACCATAAATCTGCACACCCTCATCCGTTACATAATCCAGGCACTCGGAACCTGCAACTTTCAACATGGCACATTCCACAGCATACTCTTCAGCAGCCTTTAGCATGGCTTCATTAAAAGGTTTACCGTCAGCAATCAGTTGTTTCTCCTGTTCATCAATTAAATGGCTGACACGGTAAATAGCAGATTCAATAACAAAGGTTCGTATTGCCTGCTCAGCGAGTTTATGTCTTATCGCACCAAACTTTGCAATGGGCAACTTAAACTGTTCGCGTGTGTTTGCATACATGATAGAAAGTGTGCTCACCTGCTTGCAACCGCCTAAAGCAGCAGCAGCCAGTTTAGCACGTCCAATATTCAAGATGTTGAATGCAATCAAATGCCCTTTGCCAATTTCTCCCAGCACATTTTCCACAGGTACTTTGCAATCAGTAAAAAACACCTGGCGTGTAGAAGAACCTTTTATACCCATCTTGTGCTCTTCTTCTCCCAGCGACAATCCCTCATAAGTTTTTTCTACAATAAATCCTGTAAATTTATCTCCATCCACCTGTGCAAACACAATAAACAAATCAGCAAAGCCGGCATTGGTAATCCACATCTTTTGCCCGTTGATTACATAATGTTTTCCATCTGCACTAAGCACTGCTTTTGTTTTTGCAGCCAGTGCATCGGAACCTGAACCCGGCTCAGTTAAACAATAGCTTGCTTTCCATTCACCGGTTGCCAGACGTGGAATGTATTTTTTCTTCTGCTCATCATTGCCAAAATATAAAATAGGCAGTGTACCAATCCCCGTATGTGCAGCCATTGCCACACTGAATGAATGACCGGCACCCAAGGTCT
The DNA here is from genome assembly GCA_031363705.1 of Bacteroidota bacterium. Lineage (GTDB taxonomy): Bacteria > Bacteroidota > Bacteroidia > AKYH767-A > OLB10 > JANLUX01. Next base: position 1,509 of record JANLUX010000375.1, on the reverse strand, counting down.
CCGTCATAAGCATGCCTGTGATAAAATCTTTTCCAAAACCACCGTACTCTTCAGGTATGGATACACTCAGCAAACCAAGTGCTCCTGCCTTGTCAAGCAATGATGGCATCAATCCCTTTTCCATTGCGTCAATGCGTTCGATGTTAGGATACACTTCTTTCACTAAGAAGTCGTGTGCCATATCACGCATCAGGTGATGTTCTTCTGTAAACTCCTCAGGTATAAAAACATCCTGCGGTGATGATTGTTTAATGATAAACTCACCTCCACGAAGGGTTGTGTGTTTTATTTTGGTTTCCATAATTCGATTTTGTTTTAATAGTTTGTTTTAGCCAGACCTCCGAGGTTTTAAAAACCTCGGAGGTCTATAATAATATTAATTCGTGTTTTTTGTTTGATACGTTAAAAACAGAAAAATGTTTTGTTTTAAGAAGCAAAGGTCGGAAATTGGGTTATGATAGAATTAATTGAGTGTTTCCAATATTGTTATTAAACTTACACTTAATACATTTGCAAAGCTTTTTAAAATAAAACCCTCAAACTATTCAAGTATGAAAAAAACAGTGCTTCTATCAATTTTAATGTTTGTAATAGGCAGATTAGCTGTTGCACAAACATCCAATGCAATCCTCTTTACTGAAAATGGTGAAAAGTTTACGTCCATATTAAACGGCTTAAGGCAAAATGACAAGCCTGAAACCAATGTTAAAATAACTGGTCTGAATGCAGAGTGGTATAAACTCAAAGTGATTTTTGAGAACACCGCGCTTGGAGAAAAGAATTTTAATCTCGGTCTTGAATTAGGAACTGAAACCTCTTATGCCATAAAGAAAAACAGCAAGGGAGAATATGTGCTCCGCCTGATCAGCTCTGTTCCAATTGCACAAGCTCCTGCTACTGCACCTGCTCAAACAGTGGTTGTTTACAATCAGCATCCTGTTCAAAACGGTGGAACAGCATCACACACTCAAACTACCACCACCCAAACTACTACGCATGGAAACCCAAATGATATTAATGTAAATATGGGAGTGAATATTGGTGAACAAGGCGGAAACATCAGCATCAGTGTGCCCGACATGGATAATGAAACTACTGAAACGCACACCACCACCACAAGTGTTACGCATACCACCACCACTAATGTATATGAGCAGAATCCTGCTCCTGTAATTCATCCCTCCTATCTCCCGGGATACACTGGAGCTGTAGGTTGTACCCCTCCTATGACCCCTGCAGAATTTTCAGATATTAAAGGAACAATTGCTTCCAAGTCGTTTGAAGAAACCAAAATCACTATTGCAAAACAAATTATCAACAGCCATTGCCTTTTTGCCTCCCAGGTTAAAGAAGTGATGCAGTTGTTTTCTTTTGAAGAAAGCAAGCTTGAAATTGCAAAGTATGCATATAATCATACGTATGATATTGGCAATTACTATAAGCTGAACGATGCATTTACTTTTGAAACTTCAACGGAAGAGCTGAATCAATACGTAAACGCTCACAAAT
>JANLUX010000350.1:0-14632 GCA_031363705.1 Bacteroidota bacterium | reverse complement strand
AAAATTATTGAAGATGATGCTGTCATGCAGGAGATTGAATCCATTATGGAGTACGCATTGCCACAATTTAAATCATCGTTAGAGGAAGGCTCATTTCTATATGAACACGTAGAATCTCACTGTGAGATTTCACCGGTAGGACTAACCTCTTTGTATGCCCAGGAAGGGTATCTTTTTGTAACTCAACCTCCTGAGCATGAAACTAATATTTATCGCTATCAGGTAACGATTTTTAACAATAGCAACAATCCAACAATTTTTAACAATCTATTTTTCATCCTCTTATTGTTCATTATCCTTGCTAAGATCTTCTTCGGGTTGAGCATTCTTATTTTCTTCGGTATTATTAATCAAATCATTATTTGCATTATAAATCAAAGCATCATACTTCTGTTTTGCAATTCCCTGATGTCTTCTTTATCGGCAGGATTTTTTTCATAATTATCCAAAACACTTTTCAAAGTTTCCTTTGCCTGGAAAGTATCTTTCAGAGCAATATAATTATCTGAGAGCAATAAAAAACTTTTTGCAATCCAGTAATCATACGATGGAACCTGATTGATCACACTGAAGCATTCATCTTTCGATTGCTTGTAATTGGATAACTTATACTGGATATACGCAAGATTGTATTTTGCTTCTGCTCCCGTTTCGCTGGATTGTTTTGAGATGATATTAAATTCTTTCTGCGCATTAGTATAGTCACTTGTCATCATTGCAGAACGACCATAAGTTAGATGCGCTTCATTAATTATTTCATTGGAAACTTTATCACCTGCAATTAATTTTTGTGCATACGTAATACTCTGATCATATTTAGCAGTGAGAAAATAAGAGCGCATCAAACCGGCTTGAGCTGATACAATATTGTCACGCAAATCTGCAATCTGCTCCAGCTTGCTGTAATTGGGAATTGCCTTTTCATACTGCTGCGCTTTGAATTGTATGTAAGCAGCCTTCAATAAAGATTTCTCAGTGTAAACATTACGAGGTTGCTCAATGATGTATTCATATCCTGCTAAAGCAGCTTCATTATTTTTACTACGATAATCACTTTCTGCTTTGTAAAACGTTGCATTCAGGCGAAAACTTCCATTAGGAAACTGAGTTAAATAATTTTCAAAATCCTTGGCAGCATCATCAAAATTTCCTTTGAGGTAACGTTGTTCAGCTGCTTCATAAGTAATTGAATCCTGTGCACCGGTACTAACACTTGCATTAGGTACAGTCTTCACAAAATCAAAATATTCATTGGGACGACCGCTGTTGATATAAATATTTTTTACTCCCGTTAATGCTTCAGATGCTTCATTGCTTCCGGGATAAGTGGTGATCACCTGCTTGTAAGTTGTCAAAGCCAGCTCATCCTGTTTATCATTATAATAAATCAAACCTATGTTAACCAAAGCACGTTTTGAATAATTACTTGACGGATAATTTTTTATGATTTCATTAAAAGATTTTTTTGCTTCTTCGCTGTTACCTTGTGCAAGCTCAGAACGACCTTTCTCAAACAATGCATCCACTCTGTATTTCGATTTAGGATAGCGTGACATCAGCGCTTCCATCGTTCCGGTTTTACCATTCAAATCACCTTGCAAACCTTTAATAATTCCTTTCTGATACAGGGCATAATCACTCGAAGCAGCATTGTTATCAATGGCAGCGTTATAATAATCCAATGCATTTTCTGATTGATGCATCGCATAAAAACAATCACCTACCCGGATGTTCGCATCATCCCAATGCGTTTTATCTGTTTCAGGTTTGTTCTTTATGTACTTGCGAAACCATGTTTGTGCTTCAGCATAATCAGCTAATTTAAAACTGCAATAACCCATGTTGTAATTTGCAAGATTGTACATGATGGTGTTAACCGAAGGCGGATTGAAAATGTAAATGCGATATTGTTTTATTGCTGCATCATATTTTTCCTGGTTGTATAGTGCTTCTGCCTTCCAATAAATTGCCTGCGCTCTCAGCGTTTGATCCACATCATTGATGATTGCCTTCTCAAACATATTGATCGCTTTATCCAAATCTCCGTCATTAAAAAATTCAACACCACGGTAATAAGCAACTTTCTGATACGCTTCTTTTGCGCGTCCCACTCTTGATTTAATATTTTCTAATGCAATAAGCGCATCTTTATAGTTATGTGTGGTGAGATATAATTGTGCAACCAATTCATTTGCTTCATCAGCATTTTTTGATTGTGGATACTGTTTGAGGAAATCCCGAAACGCATTGATTGCAACAGGTTGAAAATTTAATTCAGCAGAAAGTTTTGCATAATTGAATAAAGCTGATTCTTTTATTGAATTGCTAAAATCAGATTTTGCTGCTGATTGAAATGCATTGCGTGCACTTTGCTTATTACCCGTTTTCAAAAAACAATCTGCCAGATGATAGTATGCATTCTGCGCAAGCGAATCATTTACATCCACTACTTTTTGCAAATGAACAATCGCATTTTTATAATCCTTTGTTCGATATTCAGAATAACCCAGACTATACAAATCATTGCGGCTTAACGCAGGAATATTTTTGCTGTAAAGAGAAAACTGCTCAAGCGCATTTTTATAATCTGCTTTCCGGTAATAAGACTCGGCAACTAATCTGCGCATATCATTTTCATTTTGTGTGCCGCCCTTTTCAATCAATGGAGCTGCATAAGAAATTACATCATCGTATTTACCCTGTTCAAAATAAATTTGTGTGATGTAGTATGGTACAATGCTGCCAAAGGTTTCAGAGTTGCTGAGTTTCTGAAATATTTCCAATGCAGTGTTAAAATTATCATTTGCATAAGCAATATGGGCATAATAATACTGGGCAGCAGTTTGATAGCGTGACTCAACATTTATGATCTCTTTAAAATTTTTACTCGCTTTCTCCAGATCATTTTTCATGTAAAAGCAATATCCGCTCTTAAAATAATATTCAGGAATATCTTCTTTGGTTAAATAATAGACATCTGTTTTTTCAAAATAAGGCAATGCATTACGATACCGTTTCTGACGGTAATATAATTTACCGAGGTAGTAATTAGCAAGACTAACTTTGGTATGCTCAGGATAGTTACTGATGAATGCTAGCAATTTTGTTTCTGCATCAGGATGAAACAATTCAAATGCAGACACAGCCATATAATAATTTGCATTACTGATATTGGCGCTGCTGATACCCGGCTGGGATAAATAATCTTCAAACACATCTTTTGCCGCACTGTATTTTTCTTTGATAAACAATTCATAACCGTCCTTAAATAAACGGTCAGGATCGTGATAAATGGCAGTCTGCTGAGCCTGGAGCAGACAACTGTTGGCGGCAAGAAAAAATAAAATCAATAATCGCTTTGTCATGAGTGTTGTAATACTATATATAATACTATAAGACTTCAAAATTACACCTATGAAACGGCAGCAGTTTTGAAAATAGTATAGTGAGCAGGTTATTTATTAACAGAGGAATGTTTACGATATGCAGTAGATGTCTTATCTTTTGTAAGCTCATCCGGTTATAAAGACTAAATAATTGCACTTCACATTTTTTAATTTGGAACACCGGATATTCTAATTGTTCCTTTTTCTTTCTCAATAAAAACTTTTAGAATCAAATTATGAAATGATGTTTAATGTATTTTTGAAAAAAATAATTATGACTTCTGTTATCATAAATGCTGAGTCAGCAAAAGATTTAAAGACCATTCTGGTGCTTGCTAAACGATTAGGCATGAGGACAAAATCATTAACCACGCAGGAGCAGGAAGATTATCTTTTATTGCAAGCCATGCTTAAATCCCGCAAACGGGATTATGTAAGTCGTGATGTAGTGATGAAAAAATTACATTCGTGGAAATAAGAATTGAGAAATCTTTCTACAAGGATTTGTCAGCAATAAAAAACAGGCAAACTGCATTGGATGTCGAATCTATTATTCTCAAAATTGAAGCAGCTACATCGTTATCGCAAATTCATAATATTAAAAAACTAAAAGGTGATGCAACCGCTTATCGGATAAAGTATAGAGATTACAGGATAGGTTTATTTATAGAAAACAATATCGTAGATTTAGTACGCTTTTTGCATCGTAAAGATATTTATCGTCAGTTTCCTCCAAAATAATTTGAATAGAAGTTTTTTTACTTCCTCAATCAACCTTATTGATTTTCACAATAATTATTTCGCTTTCAATTGTCTGTTATCTAAACAATTGTTTGATCTGTAATTTTAATTTTGTCCCCATAGTTGACATTTTAATCAATATATTTTTGTGAGTTATTAATTAAGTACATTAAGGAAATATTAAACGAAAATGCGCATTGCGATTATTGATTGTGGAACCAACACTTTTCATTTATTGATTGTAAACATAATAGCAAAACGTAAATTCAAAAAACTTTATAAAACCAAAGCCGTTGTTAAGTTAGGAGAAGCAGGGATCACTAAAAACTTTATTTCAGAGGCTCCTTTTAAACGTGGGCTCAATGCGCTGAAAAGCTTTGCAGATAAAATTGCTGAACACAATGTTGACATGGTGTATGCTTTTGCAACAGCCGCATTACGAAAGGCAAAAAACGGAAAGGATTTTATTGAAGAAGCTGAAAGACAAACACGTATTAAAGTACAGCTCATCACCGGCAAACGCGAAGCAGAATTAATTTATTATGGAGTGCGTGAAGCAGTGAAGCTGGGAGAAGAAAAATCCCTGGTGATGGATATTGGTGGTGGCAGTGTGGAGTTTATCATTTGCAATCAGCAGAAAATTTTCTGGAAACACAGCTTTGAAATTGGTGCTGCCTTATTACTTGAAAAACTAAAACCATCAAACCCTGTAACCCATACTGAAATTGACAAGCTGCACACTTATCTTGAAAAAATATTAACACCTCTTTTTAAAGCCTGCGAAAAATTCAAGCCTGTTAAACTCATTGGTTCATCAGGTTCGTTTGATACGTTTGCTGAGATGATATTGCATCAAAAAGGACAACCTCCGCTGAGCAATAAAAAATCTTATCAGTTTAACATGGAAGATTACGCAATGGTACATCTGCAACTTATCAACTCAACAACTCAACAAAGAATGCAAATGAAAGGTCTTGTAAAGATGCGTGTGGACATGATTGTGCTTGCAAGCCTGTTGCTTACATTTGTACTCGAAAAAACAGGAATCAGGCAAATGACATTATCAGCTTATGCACTTAAAGAGGGAATACTGGCTGATCTGATTAATAATTAAAAATTAACAATTAATAATTTTCATCACTTAATTACTTTAATTCCTGAATACCTCAACACAAAACATGAGCAAAGTATTAGTAATAGATGACGAACGCAGCATACGCAATACGCTGAAAGAAATTTTAGAATACGAAGGACACACTGTGCATGATGCAGCTGATGGTGCAGAAGGACTTTCAAAAGCAGGAGGAAATAAATATGACATAATTCTTTGTGATATTAAAATGCCGAAGATGGATGGCATTGAAGTGCTGGAGAAATTACAGGAGCTTGCACCTGATGTTCCGGTGGTGATGATATCCGGACATGGGAATATCGAAACGGCAGTGGAAGCAATTAAAAAAGGTGCTTTTGATTTTATTTCCAAACCGCTTGACCTGAACCGCGTGTTGATTACGATACGTAATGCGATGGACAAATCATCATTGGTAATTGAAACAAAAACACTGAAGCGGAAAATTTCCAAAACCAATGAGATGATTGGTGAATCGGCTGCCATTCATAAAATAAAGGAGATGATTGAACGTGTTGCGCCTACTGATGCACGCGTGCTGATAACAGGAGAAAACGGAACGGGAAAGGAATTGGTGGCACGATGGATCCATGAAAAAAGTAACCGCAGCACTCTGCCATTGATTGAAGTAAACTGTGCAGCCATTCCTTCTGAATTAATTGAGAGTGAGTTATTCGGGCATGAGAAAGGATCGTTTACTTCGGCTATCAAACAACGCATAGGCAAGTTTGAATCTGCACATAACGGCACACTTTTCTTAGATGAGATTGGTGACATGAGTTTATCAGCACAGGCAAAAGTGTTGCGTGCTTTGCAGGAAAATAAAATTACACGTGTGGGTGGAGAAAAAGAAATAACAGTTAACGTCCGCGTGATTGCAGCCACTAATAAAGACCTAAAAAAAGAAATTGAAAAAGGACTTTTCCGTGAAGATTTATATCATCGCTTAAGCGTAATTGTTATGCATGTGCCTTCGCTTAACGAACGCATTGAAGACATTCCTTTAATTGCCAACTATTTTTTAAAACAGATTTGTGATGATTACAACATGGCTGTTAAAACTTTTACAAAAGATGCTTTAGAAGAATTAAAAACCATCAACTGGACAGGTAACATACGTGAGCTTCGCAATGTTATTGAACGGCTGATTATTTTATGTGATAAAACTATTTCAGGTAATGATGTGATCACTTATGCCGGAGCTGGAAAGCAGGTGAGTTAATTTTGCAAATTCTTTTAGCTGTAAAGCGAATACGCATCTGTACTAACACTCTCCTCATGCCTTGCATGTAAAAACTGCATGGTCTTAAAAAATTTAAAATACATCTGTTTCATAAAACTTTTTTGAGAAATATTACCAGCCATAAAAGCTTTTTTATGCCCAAACCAAACTGCATGTATTACTGCAAAAAATAAAATTCCATAAAATAATAAAGAGAGTGCTTTTACATAAAAATATTTGTGTTGAAACAAAATATACAATCGTTCATTTTGAAATTGAATGTGATGTGCTTCGTCCATCAGTATATCACGGCAAATGGATTTCAGCAATAGACATTCTGTAGCATCATGCAATGCTTTGTAAAATAACTGTGCAGCGCTTTCAACTATTATTACACTAATCGTCCACAACTCCATACTTGAATTGAGGTAACGGATTTTCCGGAAAAGTGTATCACCCCAATCTTTTTTTGTCCGTTGCTCACCGATTGCATCAATGTATTTTCCAAGATTGTTACCATGCTTTTGCTCTTCTTTAATAAATAGTTTAACAGCATCAACATATTCATCATCTTTTATTTTGCTTGCATATTTTTTTGCTGCTGCAAGCAGATGTGAGCCATCACTGGTTTCACCCAATTGCCATGCTTTAAGTGAATAAAGAATTTTTTCTTTTTGCTCAGCAGTAATTGTTGGCAACACATTCCAGTTTACACGCTGCCTTGTTAAATTAATTTGAAAATGATTTTTCCAGTAAGAAGATGATCGGATCATGTGTTTATGGATTTAGATTCGATTTATAACGAATACTATCCAAAAAAAATTACCTGGAGATCTTCGATTAACTGTACTTTAACTAAGAGCCTGTTTAAATTTTATAAAATGCTGGGTTAGGTAAACAAGTGAAATATATCTATTAAATAAAATTTAAACATGCTCTAAAAGTATTTTAAAGTATTTTGAAACAAAAATTTAAAAAGTAAATCCAAGTCTGGTATAAAACCTTCTTCCGTTACCTCCCATTTGCACTGCATCCCACGGACCTGCAGGTTCGTTGTTAAAGGCCCAGTACTTTGCATCTTTCACAACACCTAAATCAGGATGCACACCAAAAATATTATCAGCGCCAAGACAAAGTGTAGCGTGCTTGCCAATTTTATAAGTAACAAATAAATCGCTCACTAATTTTCCTCCATACACGTATTCATCTCTTACAGCATGTGCATCCGCATCAGCGGGAACATAAGCGAGCAAATCACCATGATCAAATTCAGGTACGAAATCTCCTGAGGTACCATCACCATATCCAAGCAATGTTGTTTTGCCAAAATAAGTAATGCGCGCACCAATGCTGAAGCTCCTGATTCCATATTCAAGGCTTACAGCAAATTTTGATTCTGGTGCTGATGCAAGAATAAATGCCTGTTCGCGCTTACTTAAAAAAGTAAGGCGATGCGCTTCTGTATCATCTAATTTATCAGGAACATTTATTTTATCTATCGTCATCTTCTGAATATTACCTGCTGCAGTGGCTCTGAAAAATCCATGTTGTCTTACCTTTCTCAATTCAAGTACAATATCAATTCCTTTATTGGTGGTGTTTACTGCATTGGCAAAAAATTGTGCAAGGCTTGCATTTAAAATATTTAGCTGAGCTGCCAAGGAAGGATCAAGTGTGGGATCATCTGCACTGAACTGACCGGAAAGCACCACTCTGTCTTTCACCTGCACAAGATATCCATCAACAGTAATATTTAACCATTTAAACGGACTGTAAGTAAATCCTATATCGGCATTGACTGATTTTTCCTGTTTTAATTCAGGTATGCCTGCAGCTTTTGTTATAGGACTGTAATTAGGAGCAATTTTTACCTCTGCCACTACTCCACCCTGAACAGTAGTAAACGTTGAACTGAAATTTATCTGTTGCAATGATGGTGCACGGAAACCTGTACTGGCTGATCCTCTTAAATTAAAATTATCAGCAATCTTATATCGTGTACTGAATTTATAATTGCTTGTAAAACCAAAATCACTGTAATTCTCAGCACGTATAGCTCCTGTAACCAACCATTTTTTTGTAACGTCTAATTCTGCGTCAATGTATGCTCCGATGGTTGAACGGTTAGCTGTTACTTCATCAGCAGGCTGATAACCCGGAAAACCTTGTGCGCCTGTAGCCTTAGTTCCACTGGTATCGTAGTTTTTATAAGAGGCCTCTTCACCAGCATATAAATTATATTGTTCCAATCGGTATTCTGCACCCGCTGCTAAATTGAATCCTTGTGCAATACCTTCAATGGGTTTGCTGAAGTTAATATTAGTAGTGTTTTGCAAAAAAGAAAATCCTCCATCATCAAAATGAGTTTGGCCTGCACCAAGAGAAGCATTGAAAGTTTTATCACCATAAAAATGAAAATCATTTCTTCCGGTGTTGTTGCTTACATCCCAATTCCATTTTGAATGTGTAGTACCTTTTACACCAAGAGCCAATGAGCCATCAGAAACATGCGTTTGAATATGCGGATCAAAAAAAGTATCGGCAGCCATATCCACACCTTCGGGCGTAGTGTGCATAATGCCCTCTACAAAAATTAAATTTCCGTTTGCATCAGTTGGAAAACGCTCCTGCCGGGCTGACCAGTTTCTTGAAAATGCGAATGCATCACCTGAACTGTAATTGTAACCTCCAAAAGCATAAATGCTTGTGGTCTTGTTACTGAACGGAACTTCTAAATTTACAAATCCTCCTCCTGAAGTAACTGAACCATCTCCATTAGCTCTGCGATAAATATTTACAGGTAAGGCATCATCATCAGTAAGATAATTTGTAGTGTCTAACACCTGACGAAAAGTTTTTCCCTGTTTTAAATAATTAGCGGAGAAATTCAGAAACCCACCGTTTTTGCCGAGCGGAACTCCATAATTTCCATTGAAATTAAATGTGGTTCCATCAAATTGATCATCATACTGATACTGACGAAAATCTTTTTCAAAGGCGGGATTAAAATCTTTATCGTAGTATCCGCCATAACCAATATCCCCTGAAAACTCTTTTACGTTTTTCTTCAATACAATATTTATCACACCTGCAATTGCATCAGAACCATACTGGGCAGACGCACCATCACGTAAAATTTCCACATGATCAATAGCAGCAACTGGAATAGCGTTTAAATCAGTTCCTGAATTACCTCTTCCTCGGGTGCCAAATACAGAAACAAATGCTGTTTGATGCCTGCGTTTTCCATTGATCAAAACCAATGTTTGATCAGGACCTAATCCACGCAAAGTGGCAAGGTCAATATGATCGGCACCATCTGATCCGCTTTGCTTATTGTAATTGAGTGATGGTGCTGCATAATTCATCATTGAAGTTAAATCCATTCTTCCGCTTGATAGTGAAACCTGTTTCATGGATATCACATCCACCGGCACAGGTGATTCCGTTTTTATACGACCTGCACTTCGCGTACCCACAACTACTACATCTGACAGTTGCTTCGAAGTAGATTGCAACGCTATATTAATTTCTGTCTTATTATTTACTGCTACTGATTGCGGCTCATAACCCAGCATTTTTATTTCTAAAACATTATCAGGATTTGCATTGATATTTAATATTCCATCAATATCCGTTACTCCGCCATTGGCAGTTCCTTTAACTATTACAGTGACTCCGGGCAATGCGGATTTATCATTTGCATCAATAATTTTTACTTTAACAGTTTGGGAAAAAGTAAACAATGGAAATAGTACAACGAACAGGCTAATGATGATCTTTTTCATAAGATTTTGTTTTTTGATTTAAGCAAACATAATAAGAAAAATGTTTTTGAATGATCTAAGGTGAGTTAAAGTTAAATTATTGTACTTAATCGAAATGTGTCCATGCTTTTCTATATTCGTCAAGAAAAAACAAAGACACATGAAACATTATTTATTTGTTTGCCTTGCAACTGCTTTAGCCATCGTAACCACAACATCGTGTAAAAAGAAAAAAGAGGGGTGCACTGATCCTGTTTCTGTAAATTATGATTCAGCCGCTGAAGTGTATGATGGCAGTTGCCAGTATGGAGGCTTAGGTGGTAACGTTACCATCAAAGCAAAACCGCAACATCATGGGGCAGCAATCATCAGTGGATCGCAAGGTCATCCTGATAGTGTTTTTATAAAGTTTAACGCCATTGAATCACCAGGCACTTCTCCAGCTGCGTATAATCTGCAAAGAGAAGGAATTGATGGTGATGATGGTGTTCGCATAGCAGGATTAAAACCGGGTAAATACTTTATATATATGACAGGTTATGACTCAACCAGTAACGAATTTGTAAAAGGTGGAATACCTTATGTTATTACAGCAACTGAAGGATCAATAGACGTTTTAATTCCTGTTAAAGAATAAATTTCACATTGACATAAGTATTGTATATCGGTTACTTAGTGCTGTTTTTTTTAAATACTGCAAAGTTTATTTACTTATTAAATTTTCCTTAGAATAACAGCAGCAATTTCATCTGCTTTATAAAACACACGATGTCCGCAATCCAGGATCACCAGACTTTTTTTATCCGATAACTTCTTTTGAAATTTTATTCCCAGTTCAACCGGAATGATATAATCATATCTGCCAAAAAACGTTCTGAAATAAATTTTGCGTTTGTTAATATGATTGGCCACTACTTTTAACCGGGGTTTATAAAAACGAAATGTCAGCCATGTTCTGTAAACTAATTTACGGTATTCTTCCTGAGCCAGCTTATCATAAATAAATTCATGTACTTTTTCGTGAATCAGTTTCCATCTCAGAAATAAGTTGTTAAACATCAGCACAGGATGAGGATTTTTTACAATACCTCTTAACATCATATTACCTAAAAGCGTATTGCTAAGAAAAAAATAAAACGGATTTCTTTTTAAGCCATCAGGTGCAAGTAGAAAAACCTCAGTGATTCGCTGACTCATTTCCTGAACAATTCCTAAAACGATTTTACCACCGAAGCTAAATCCCATCAATGAAAACTTCTGGCGATTGTTTTCATGCATGTATTTTTCAATCATCCGAGCCATCACTGATAGTTTGAATGCAGGTAAATGTTTATCAAGTGAGAGTGCATGACTGCCATGATAAAAAAGATCAAAAGCTATGATTGTATATTTTTTTCCGAGACAGGATTCGAAAGCTTTAAAATCGGTTGCACTCCTGCCAAAGCCATGAAAAGCAAACATGATTTCAGGTCCATTACCGAATACCAGGTATGGCAATGTGAAATCCCTGTATGTTAAAAATGAGTAGTTCATTCCGATTATCCGGGAGTAAAGCTACCTGCAATTATTTACAAAAAGTATTTACTTAACAGTGGAATCAGTAAGCCCACTGCAACTCTTTAGCATATAGCCTGACAAAGAACAATTAGAAACTTGTCGCCTCCGGATTTTCTCAAACTACAGATCATTTTGATTTTTAATAGTTAAACTAAATCTTTTTCTTTTCCGGTAAATGGAACCTAATGTCAATATGCCAAAAGAAATTATTTAACCACTTATTGCCTGCAATATTTGAATCGGTTGACTTCATCCAATTATTTCCCAGGTTAATTGCACCCCACAATCCATCGGCTAAATTAATTTCAGTACCAATGTTTAATCCGATATTTAAAAGTTTATCCGAACCATTTTTCAAACTGGTTTCAATAAAAGATTTAAAATTATTAGAGCCAACATAAAACCGCATTGCCAGCGTGCCAATAGTGTTTTGATATTTTACAGGATCCATTATGGTATTAACACTGTCAACAACAGTAATTTTTACACTATCCCTGCGCTCACTCGATACATTTATACCAATCAACCATTGACCGCTTTTGCCCAGTGGAACTGCCAGCGTATTGTAAAGCTGAAATTTTGATAAGTATCCATTGCGTACTATAGAGTCGGCAGAACTGAATTTAAAAGCAATAGCAGTTTCAAACTTAAATTTATTCCAGGTTTTCTTTTTGTATTGATCTCTTAATTCTTTGATGCTGAAAAACCGGGCGTCTTTAAAATTTTCTCTGTTAAGATTATAAAGTGAATCCACGAAATCCCTTAACCCGTTATCAGCCGCCACATCATCTTCATTAAAACTTTTGCCGTTGTAAAGTTGCCCTTCATTAATAAGGCTTAAAATAAAACCATGCTCATCCCTTGCTGACAGTTTCAGTGCTTTACAAACGGAATCTACAAACTCCTGGTTAGCAGATAAAGCGGTTTTATCCACCCAGGTTGTTCTGAGTCCAATGGCAAAATTTTGCAGCGTATCACCATCTTCACTTGTTTTGCCACCAATGGAAAGCTTGCAATCATACAAAATTCTTTTTCCGTTTTTTTTGTAATCAGCATAGGTAATCGTGTTCATCCCTGATAGTTGCACCGGAGCAAATTCTACTGACAGGTCTTTTGGAATAACAGGTGTTTTGCCATTCAAAAAATTGGCATAGATAAGCGAGAAGAGTTCATTTGAATTGCCTGGCCTCAATATATTATCCGTATTATTATTCAGGATACTAAAAGCAGGATGGTCAGGTATTGCAAAATCCAGCTTTCCCCATTTCGCCAATGCACTATCCGGTTGTGCACTTAGATTAGATGCATAAAGAAGAATGGTGGTCAGCAGAAACTTTTTCATATTACGCCTCTTATATAAACTTAATAATATCAAAACTCAGTTTCGCTTCTCCATCCTTATCAACATGACCAGATGATTTCAAAGTATCTGTAATTACTCCGTCCTGCAACACATCCATCCTTACAATAAAATCCGAATCAGCATCTATTGCTGCTATTTTACTGGTGAGCACCACTTTTCTTCCTGTGTTATCGCTAATGGGAGAAGGCAAAGGATAAATATCATCCTGGTTGTTTTGATTATCGCCTTCATGCGACTCAATAGGCTGGTTTGCATTTTCTGCTTTTAACTGGTACTCATATCCTGCCAGCACAGGTGTAGTTCCTGAGTAATTGATTATTACCCGCACATCTTTTGCGTCAGCTTTTAATTTTGTTTCAATGAGTGCCATCGTTTATTTTGTTAGAAATGTTTTTGATAAAAGTTAAAATTTTAAAGCACTTTTATTATAATAAGTTAGTCTGTATTAATGATTGTATTGCAAATTTCTTCAAAAATAGATTATTCGCAGTGCGAAAAAAAAGCTCTGCATATTAGATAATTCAAGGCTCATGGTTTTTATTCAAAGATTTTTTTAAAATGGCAAGTCACCATCCGGTGTGGATATTGGAGGAGCGTCCTGCGCAACTGGTGTTTCATAATTTGCATGTGTTCCACCACCATTGTTTTCGCGTTTACTTAAAAGGGTCATGTTCTCAGCAACAATTTCAGTGTCATACTTTTTCACTCCATCCTTTTCCCAGGTGCGGTAGCGAATCTTACCTTCAATGAAAACCTGCTGTCCTTTGCGGAGATTAATTTTTTCTGCTACTTCTGCCAATCCCCTCCACATTACTACACGGTGCCATTCGGTTTGTTCCACACGGTTGCCATCTTTATTTTTATAATATTCAGAAGTGGCAAGTGGAAATCTCGCTGCCATCACTCCGCCTTCCATGTGACGGTACTCAGGGTCTTTTCCTAAATTTCCAATAAGCATTACTTTATTTAATCCTGACATGTATGTATTAATTTAAGTTTCGTATCAAGGGTTCTAACGAACAAGCTTTTTTATCATAGCAAACTTACATTAATTGTTTGAAAATGGATAGGGATGTAAAATCGGATAATTCTTTTTTAAATATTGAAAAATCACTTTAAAATGCAGATTAACAGGGGGAAACGGCTTAATACATTCCTTCATTAAGTGTAATCGGCAACTAAAATATTTGTCTGTTTTATTATTTAATCGGCAGGGATTTTCTAATTAATTTTTACGCTAACTTTTTAGTTAGCTCTACTAAAAACTTTTTTGGGGAATCTGTTTTTTAAGCTAAAAAATAAAGTAATGATTTTCTTGTTCTACAATCCTTCTTATGTTATATTTGGTTTCTTATTCAAATCCGATTTTCCCCATGAAATAATTATCCTATCTCTCAACTAATCCATTGTTAAATTATTCTACTCACTCAATAAATCAAACCATTAAAAAAACAAAAACATGAAAAA
>JANLUX010000297.1:0-6399 GCA_031363705.1 Bacteroidota bacterium | reverse complement strand
GTTTCCATTTACGCATATATCAATCCCATCATTGCCATTATACTTGGATGGATCGTTTTAAATGAAACAATAACAGTAAGCATGATGATTGCAATGGTGATGACTTTAGCAGGAGTTTATATTGTTAACAGGGCGATGATGGAAGCGAAGAATGTGTAATTGATTGATTATTTTTGAAAGTGTAAAGTTTTTCCACCGACAACAAATTAAATTCGATGAGCAATATAAAATTATTCGAGAGTAAACAAATTCGTTCTGTTTGGGATGAAGCAGAACAGAAATGGTATTTTTCTGTACAGGATGTTGTAGAAATTTTAACTGATAGTGCAGACGTGAAGCAATACATAAAGAAAATGTTAAGTCGTGATGAAATGCTTCAAAGCAACTGGGGTACAATTTGTACCCTGGTTGAAATGCAAGCTGCTGATGGCAAAAAACGCAAAGTGCAGGCAGCAGATACAAAAGGACTTTTACGAATCATCCAATCCATACCATCTCCCAAGGCAGAACCTTTCAAACTGTGGTTGGCGCAAGTAGGTTCAGACAGGTTGGATGAGATTGAAAATCCTGAATTAGCCACACAACGCACACGTGAACTTTACAAACTGAAAGGTTACCCGGATGATTGGATTGAAAAACGAATGCGCAGTATTGCAATCAGAGAAGAGTTAACGGACGAATGGAAAAACAGGGGAGTAAAAAAACAAGTTGAGTACTCAATACTCACAGCAGAAATTTCAAAAGCAACATTTGGCTTAACACCTTCTCAATACAAAAATGTGAAAGGCTTAAAGCGCGAAAATCTCCGTGACCATTTTACTGACCTTGAGTTAATTTTTTCAATGTTAGGTGAAGCATCCACAACAGCCATTGTAAAAACAAAGAATCCAAAAGGATTTGTTGAAAATAAAATTGTGGCGAAACAAGGTGGAGCTATTGCAGGCAATGCAAGAAAAGCATTAGAAATAAAAACAGGTGAAAAGGTAGTTTCTGGAAATAATTATCTCCCTGAAGGAAAAAGAAACAAACAAATAAAAAAAAGAATTAAGAAATAATATAACTATTACCTCTGGCAAGCGGTTATTTTTTCTTAATCTCCCTATAATATTCACAAACACTATTCATCACACACTCACCATGCTTAGGATCAGTAGGACGACATGTTTCTCTTCCTAAAAAAGAAATAGCCATTCCCACATCCCAATCTTTTTGCGGTATCACTTCCATAATCTGCTGCTCAATTTTTTTCGGATCATCACCTTTTGCAATCCCTAATCTCGGAGCAACACGCAACACATGCAAGTCAACAATTACTCCTTCCAGATTCACGCCTGATTCACGCATAATAACATTAGCGGATTTTCTACCGATACCCGGCAATGCTGTCAATTCCTCCATCGTTAATGGAATGTTTTTGTCCTTTTTAATTTGCTGAGTGATATTAATTAGCCATTCCGCTTTTTGACGAAAGCTCCTTACTTTATTAATGTATTTGTATAAATCTTCTGGCTTTGCCTTTGAAAGTATTTCCATTTTCGGAAAAGCTTTAAAAAAATCCGGAACAATGTTATTTACAAGTGCATCTGTTGTTTGAGCTGATAACACTACCATCACCAATAGCTGATAAGTGTTTTTATATTCAAGCGGATGTTGTTTGCCCCTGTATTTTTTTAATAAAGGTTTTACGGCTTTTGCCCAATCAATTTTTGCTGCCATAAGTTTTGATATAAAGTAAAAATAGAAAAAACAGGAAATGAATTCAGTAATCCGTTCTTAAACATGATAGTGTATTATCAGAAAAAACATTTTGAACTTCTGCCATCATTCAATCGTTAAAAACTTGGCATCCAACATGTTTAAAGTGTTATGAAATATAGTACATTCGTTGCGCACAAAACTCTTTATTCCCTTTGATCCATTACAATAAACACAATGAGCACTACTGACACAGACACAACAGATTCAAAAAAAGTCATTGTAATTATCGTCATTTCCATTCTTTTGGGAGTGAACGGATTGCTTCTATGGCAGTTCTTTGATAAAAAAACACATTTAGAACAGGTGAGCCGCACGTTGACTTCTACTGTTGCCGAGAAAGAATCATTATCAGCAGAACTGCAAAGTGTAAAAAATGAATATGACAAGCTGAATCAGGAAAATGCAGGTTTGCAAAGCCAGCTTTCTGCACGTGATGAAGAGATCAAACAAAAAATCTCTGAGATACAAAAACTGATTAATTCCGGTGATGCCGTTCAACTGAAAAAAGCAAAGGAAGAATTAATGCAGCTGAGGAACATGAATCAGAACTATATTGTTCAGCTTGATTCACTGAAAACCGTTACCAAAATGCTGGCAATGCAAAATGATTCGCTCAATGTAAATCTCACTACAGCAACCAGCCAGCTCGATACATTAAGTAAGAAAAATACTGTTTTATCCGGCAAGGTTGCTATTGCTTCTGTACTTAAAACAACGGGTATGAAAGTGACAGGCGTACGCTACAAAGGCAGTGGTAAAGAAATGGAAACCAGTAAATCAAAAAGCACTCAAAAAATTAAAACCTGTTTCACCATTCTTGAAAATTTAGTGGTGGACAAAGGACCGCGAGATATTTATGTACGTGTGCTGAGTCCGGATGGAGCGGTGATGTCAACTTCGCAGGAAACTTTTGATGTAAACGGACAGGCTACACTTTATACAACCAAAGAATCTATCATTTACGAAAACCGTAACACTGATTTATGTGTTTACTGGGATAAGGGTGGCAAGTACACTCCGGGCAGATACAATATTGAATTGTATTGTGACGGGAGTCCTATTGGAGCAACTTCGCTGACGCTGAAGTAGTTTTAAAAATACGCCCTCGCCTGTATTCCTCCACTGTGAATTGTTTTTACTGTTTCTGATTTACGTCCGTCATAATTCAAACTCAATTGCAAACTGTTGGTGATGTTGCGTTGAATTGAAACATTCCAGGTAAAGTTTTTTCCGGTCTTTAAACCTTCTAACATTTCATAAGCAAGCGGTGTGTTTTCAGGTTGGTTGTATGCGATATTGATAAAATTAATTTTAGCCGACATCAATCCTTTTTTTAATGAACTGAAACGAAATTCCAAACCTGCATTATTACTTTCAGCATGTTCACCAATATCACCTAAAGAATTTTTCTTTTGTTTGTAAGCGTAAGATGCTGAGATGCGATAAACACTTCCCGGCTGAAATGTTATTTTTTGTTCTCCGTTATAGGAGTTAATATCAAAACTCCGTGCTGCGAAATTTTCAGAATTGTTTTGCTTACGCTGATATTCACCAAAGGTGTTTAATCCTAACCATTGTTTTACATTCCAGTGAATGTTTCCATTGTATAAACGCTGGTTGCGAAACTCAAAACCATTACTTAACAACTGTTTATTTTGCTGATCCTGGAAAGTTACATCAGCCCCAAACACATTGCTTGTTCTGTTATAATATAAAGTATGCCGTTGTGATGAGTTGGTAGTAACAAGCAATGAATCTTTAATAGATAACGGAATCGGGTTGAGTGCTTCCGCAGGTTTGCTTCCCAATAATTTATTTTCAAACCTCACAGCAGATTGCGTTGCAAAATGAGTGATGAAAGAACCTTTTGCTGTAGCAGAAAAAATTGCTGCCGGATTTAATCCAAGCACAATATTCAGCTGGTTAGTGTACGCTTTAATGTATTCGTTAGTTGGAGTAAACACACGAATGTAATTTGCTTCATCCTGAAACTGTGCAATTTCAAATTCATTGAGTTGAGGAATCTCGTCACTGTTATAATCTTTCCAGGTATAAACACCGGTGCCTGCAGCTACCTGCACATAGCTGTATTCCTTTTTCTGCTCACGACCAGTGCCTGTTTCATAATAAGTATTCAGGTTAACAGCGCCTTTCCATGCAACAAGACTATGTTCAATTCTTCCAAGCAACGACTGATCAGGCGGCTGTGAAGTAAGTAAACTATCTGTTATCTGAAGCTTACGATAAGTTACTCCTCCGCTGATCCTGTTATTGGGATTTTTATTCCATGCAAAATTTCCGTTGATGTTGTCCGCATAACTTGCTCTTACAAATTTATTTTTACGGATACCATCATCATATCGCCTGCTGTAATCACCACTTAATTTTAACTTTAATGTATCACTTGTAGTAAAATATGCCTTGTAAGTCCTGTAAGAAAAACTGTTTAAAGCAATAGAATCCTTTCCCGGAACATCAATGGTATTGTGTTCCAGTTGCTCTGCAACACCAAGTGTCAACAGTCCGATTTTTCGGGATAAATCTGCTTTATGTTTATAATAATCTGATAGAATAACATCACCTGATGTCTGAAGATAACTTCCGTCAGCTTTCAAAATAAATTTATAAATATCAACAGCTGTTTTTACCTGATGCATAGTTCCATTATAAATACTTCCACGCTGATAAGCTCTCACATTATAGTTGAACATATATTTCAGAGGTAATTCCAAAGTGAGTCCAGTGGTAACAAGATGTTCATCCGTAAATGCTGTAATGCCTGTGGTATTCCATATCCTTGAAAACTCAACCGGACGGAAATTTTCAATTGCTTTAAAATTCTTTCCTACATATTCATAGCGCACACTCCCGGTCAGTTTCCATGTTTGCTTTGCTTTACGAAAAACTTTTATTGATTGCTCAAGCCCACCCAATGCAGCATAACCATCATCATTGCCCTTGTCTTTTTTTGAAAATTCATTCACATCATCTTTGCTTCCCGCCAGTTCTGAATAAACTTTAAATCCTTTTTCAGTCGCATATTCACCACCAACAGTCATCATTTGTCTTTTCTTGGGAGTAACTAATAAAATCACAGGTTCATAACTTCCCTGCGGAATGCCATTAACCGGAGCCACCCAATAATATACACGTCCGTTAGTATTGCTATTTGCACTTTGGTTGTAATTTCCTTTATTCAATCCCACAAAAGAAAAACCCAGGCGGTAATATGCACTGTCTTTATTTGTACTATAAACATAAATGGTACTGGTATCACCATTTACAATTGTGTCGCGCTTTGCATATAAAACTTCATTCACATTAAATGCTACACTATCCACGTTTGCCGAAACTGCAAGCTGAAGGCTGTCACCCACAGTGGCCAGTAATTTTTTTTGCTCATTGGATAAATCCTGCTGCAATGGCTGATTTTTACTGTCCTGTTCAGAGTAAATATTCAGATGTAACTTTATTTTCTTTTGTTCCCATTGTGTTCCTCCGAAAAACAAAGTGCGTGCATAATTTTTATCTGAATACTGAAACTCAATTACGATACGCGAGTCTTTTGTGATCAGCCTTCTTGCTGTAAATGTTATTTCTGCTGTGTTGTAATCAATGATGTAATCGCCATCCTGGCCACGCGACATGACTTGTCCATCAATATAAACCCTTTCAGAGCCAGAAAGAATTACAATGAAACTTTCATTTTCTGCACCACGCAAGCGATAAGGACCCTGGTTGGCTTCAGTACCTGTAAATGCATTTCGTGCAAATTTTCCTTTTGAAACAGCTCCGCTTAATGAAGAACTCAGTACACCTTTATTTTTTCCAAGCTGCGAAATATTGCTGTACAAAGCACCCTGCCCTTTTTTATAAAATGACATGAAATATCCTTCGGGTTTTTTCAATTCGAAATCTCCTGCAATCAATTTATGATTTGCATTACTCAATTGAATAAAAACTTTATCAAACTCCTGCAGTTGTTGTGTGTTTCCCTCTGCCTGCACCGGTATATTATCATCTGTTATTGCAGCCAACACATCAATATTGTTTGACAGCTTACCTGACAATTGCAAATTCATACTCGAATTAACAACAGCATCCTGGTTATTTCCGATAGTAATTCCTCTCGAAATACTTCCGCTTTTATTCAATCCCTCCATCTTAAAAAGATTTCCTTCCCTATCATCACCCACATAAGTGAAGGGATTATAATTTCCTGAAAAATCCTTTTCAATTCGTTCGCGGTTTCTTCTTTGATAAGTTTTTGAAAACAATAATGGGAACACGCGATAAGTAATAAGCACAGTATCTTTCAAAGCACTGTCTCGTTTAAGCCAGATTAATTTTGAAGAAGTTTCATCCAAACGAAAAAATGTGGAATCAATAAATTTTCCATCCTGAGTAATAAAAAATGAATGAGGTATGATGCTCAATGTATCAATAAGTACAGTATCTGTTTTGGTATTAATATAGTGCTGGCGCAAATTACTTTGCTGAGCAACTACATACTCACACTTTATAAAAAGTGAAAGGAAAAGAAAACACAGAGAAATTTTTCGGATCAACGCTTACTGTTTGGCTGCTAAAAATACCAAAAGAGAAACGTTAAAGAGTTTAGCTTGTTGTTTGTTAGATTTG
>JANLUX010000255.1:0-5008 GCA_031363705.1 Bacteroidota bacterium | reverse complement strand
CCCATTTTTAAAGGCAGCAAAATTGGTGTTATAATAATGTTTCTCGAAGCAAAATTCTTCCTGCTGCAGGAATCAATAATTTCTACTGACAACAAACATTCAGTTATTAACGGATTACTTGGGGGAGTGAAATTAGTATTTTGAATTGTGTCAGAGGGTGAAAACGTGCCGCCACAACTTGACTTCCACTTAATTTTAAATTGAGAAGCGGAATACCCCGGGGGTAAACTAAAGCTCACCGGGTAAGGTGTTCCGTGTATCATTACACCGGGAATCGGTGATAAATCAACATTAAAGAAAACTTTTTTATTTATGGCAAAAAAGGAAAAATTAAAAAAAGCCCTTTGTGCGGCAACCTGCGAAATAATGGTACCATTTGTATGATCATGCCCTCCTTCATACATCACCAACCCCCGGGTAGTATCACCAAAGGCTCTTCCATAAATCGCAACTGCTGCCGGGCCCGGCGAAATTGAAGGAACATTAGCTTGTGTAGAATCATATACAATCAATTTTGAACTGGGGTTCCATCCGCCCAAAAGTAATGGTAAAAAAATTCGTTCAGACCCGTTATCAGTTGATGCATCGAGGGCAGACATAAACTGACTTACCGGATCTGAAATATTTGAATAAGAATATGGTAAACTGCCATCGTTATGAGAACCATAATTAACAAGACCTGTTGTACTCAAAAAATTCATTTGGATAGTTAACCCGGGATTCTTAAGAGATTCCATCACACTAACTGCATGGCAGGCGGCCCATATATTTCCTTTAAAATTCTTATTCCAGTAATAAAGGTTATTGTGTGTGGCCCAGGTAGGATCAGCATGCGGCATTACAAAAATATCCTCACATATACCAAGTTGCGAAGGATATTTCCAGCCACTGCTGGAAGTGCCGCCATGTGCTGAGGGAGGTATTTCTGCATTGGAAAAATAATCGAGCACAATACTGCCATTATCTTTATCCAAAGTCCAGTTGGGTGCAAATTGCAAAGTCATAAAAACATCTACAAAAAAATTGCCGATACTGGTTGCCCCCACTACTCCTTTGGCTTGCCATAAAGCAATTACAGCATTAACAGTAGCAGTCCGGTAAACTTTAAGGATAATAAATGTTCCACCGTTGTAATTTATTCCATTATTAGTAAAATCTATACCGTCTTTTATTTTCGAAGTATTGATAACCCATTTAACGGGAATATTTTGATTCTTCAGTAATTCATACAGTAAGCCATATGGTTTTAATCCATTTGCTTTTGTTTGAGGTACTACTCCCATATTTATTATGAATGACCCGGAAGGTATTATTTCACTTCCCGCAATCGCCCTGCGTTGAAAAGTAAAAATAAAAAATACTAATAAAAAAAAGGAGATCTTGTTTTTCATAGTTGAGGACTTACAAGGATATCAAATGCAATAGTAAAAAATACTCTTTAATAACGAAAGAGAAATGATAAAAAAGGTTTAGATTGTCGGATATTCCCTATACAGAATCGTAATAAAGGCTGGTAAAATTACTTATCGGTCGTAAGCCAGTGATGTCTTCCCATCATCATGTATTTTTTACTTTGTTCAATTGAATCCATAATTTGATTTAATATGAATTCTGCCGGTGAGTTGTAATCAATTACCAATGGTTCTTTAAAAGTTACAGAAAGTATAGTTCCTTTCCTTTTAAACTTCAAACCCTTTTTATTAAAAGCCCTCCAAAAACCATTTATCACAACCGGAATCACAATAGGTTTCATTTGTTTGATGATCAGTGCGGTTCCTTTTCTGCCGGGAGCAAAAGGTTTAGTGGTTCCTTGCGGGAAAGTAATTACCCAGTTACTCTCCAATGCTTCAAAAATTTTTCTGGTGTCAGATGCATCAAGACCCTTTCGAATTTCTTTACTTTCCTTATTCCAGGTTCGCTTTACGGTTAATCCACCAGCCAGCAAGAATAACCGACTGATTAAACTTCCTTTCATGGTTTCTTCTGCTGCCACATAATTTACCCGGGTAAATGGATTTAAAAGATAATAAGGGATACCAAGCCGGTTCATTTTTCCCCATTTTACTGCACAAAAAATATGTAGAAAAGTAATGACATCGGCAAAATAGGTTTGATGATTACTGACAAACAATACCTTTTTTTTGGGGAGATTCCGGAGATGTTCGGTGCCCGAAATTTTAAGTTTATTGACAATGGCCAGGCCCGGATAAGAAAACAGTCCAACAAAAAAATAAACCAATTTCCTTACCGGATGAAAATTTTTTAGCCTTTCTCCTATGGAAGCCATGCAATAGTTTTTTAAGGAAAATAACAACTCAAAGTAAGGAATTGCTGACGACGTAAACAAGAAGAATGAGAATGTAAAAACAAAAAAGGCCCCCCTTGCAGGAGGCCTGTATCAACTGTAAACCTTTGAGCAAAAAAAACAGCCGATATTAAGTTTGCTCAATTGTGGCAGTACATACCTGCCAATGTTCTTTCAAAATGTACCTTATTGCAAAATAATTTTATCAGAAAATAATACTTCGCCATTCTCTGTGTTCTTAACGCTTACGAAATAAGTGCCGGGTGATAAATTTTTCCTGTCTATTGTTACATATTGAACAGTGTTAGTAATACTTGCTTTTTCAGTTATCACCTGCTGGCCATTCAGACTATACACATTTACTACGTAGTTGCCTTTTGCATTAGAAAACTCCAGATTTACCTGGCTTGTTACCGGGTTAGGGAAAGTTCTGACACCTTTTATCCCACCAGATTTTCTTACTACTACTACATTGCTGTAAGTGAATTTGCCATCAATATCAACCATCTTTAAACGATAATAATAAACACTGCTGGCCATATTAGGGTCTATCTGGCTATATTGAATTTCTGAAATAGTATTACCAGCGGCTTGCTTAACAGCAATCTGGCTAAAGTTGATACCATCTGTACTTCTTTCAATTTCAAATTGCTTGCTGTTTATTTCTGTTTGTGTTTTCCAGTTTAAAGAAACATCATTGCCATTTAAAGCGGCCTTAAGAACAACACCTGTTACGGGGAGAGGGCTAAGTTGTGGCAGTGCTGTCGAAACTGACATAAACCATATATCGCCGGTAAGAGGATCTCTGCTTCCACCCGAAGCAGAACCAGGTGCAGACCAATTAAAACCAGAAGCAAGTGCATTAGCATCTGAACCTCTTAAATATACTTTGAAAACGAGTAAATTGGTAGCAGGTCCGTCAACCCTTACACTGCCAGTTGCAGCGCCAAAATTATTGAAACCAGGCAACGCAACCACTCCAACATCAATTGACTCACCATTAGGTGTCACTGCATTATTAAAAATATTTTTTCCAGAAATTGTCATAAACTCATTACCTGCCATTTTTGTTAATGTCCAAGGACCCACCAATTCCAGTTCAGTACTGAAGAATGTGGATTTCCAGTTTGTCAGGATATTGGGATCCAGACCAACGGGACAATAGCGATATGAACCTCCAAGACCTGCAATATGAACAACAGGGTTGGCTACAGACCTGCTGAATTGAACTACCACATCGCCATAATAAAAGCGATCAGCTGTACCGGCAGGGTTACCCAAGTCAAACATTCTTTGTGCACAAGTAAATACGGACACAGCTCCGGTTGCATCGTCTGCTCCGCTTGGAAAAAGGCCTTCAGCATCAATACCATTTCCAGATGCACCCGGATAGTTAGCAACGGGAGCATTTGCATAGTTTGACATAAACATACCATTTCTTGGTCCACCACCGCCACCAAAAGCGCCGAGAATTTCATAGCTGTTCAGCGGTGATGCCTGTTGAACGTTAGGAGTTCCGGGTGCTACACCTAAAGCTGTTGATGGGCCGGCGCCGAAAACTAACCCGGCTGTAACAGCATTGGATGTGCCACCCCCGTTTACTGTTCCTGCGCCATAAGTAAGCCCGGTATGCTGCTGGTTTTGAAATGAAATAGTTGTTGCAAAAAACGGCGCCAAAATTGGATCTGGACTTGATCCCTGGGTCTTAAATTTTCCATCATCGTGCCTGTCCTTATCAAAGGTTACAACATGGTTTGTGGTACGGGGGCCAAAACCATTTCCAACCAGCGGGGTTGTAATATTGCTGAGCGTAAACTCAAGTAGTCTTGGCTGGGCAAATGTTACACAACTGAGTAACATCAGGCCCGTTAGCAATTTGTAAAATTTTGTTTTTGTGCTCATTGTTTTAGGTTTTAAAAATTAGAAATATTTTTTATTTACCCGTTCATTATTGAATAATGAACGGGTGATTTTTTTTATCCTTGTACTACATCTCCTCCGCTCAGCCTGATACTACATCTCCTCCGCTCAGCCTGATACCGAAATTGATATTTATTACACTGTTAGCTCCAACCGGAACAGTAATTCTGCCATCATTAATTCCGTCACTGCCTGCCGGATTGTTTGGAGGATTTGCATTCTTCTGCCCGGTATGTTCCCAGCCTGAAGGAAGTATTGACGGGATAGACGATTCAGGGCTGCCGATTGGTAAATTTACAGAGGTTAAATATACACGGTAAGTAATATTTGGGTTAATATTATTAAAGTTGAACACACCAGTTGCACTTGATATAAGTGTTGACCGCTCAATCAAACCAGTTGTTGTATTTACCAAGTAAGCTCTTAATCCAACCGGTATAGCCGAAGCCGGAGGCACTTGTAACGGACCTGTGTTATTAACCATGTTATCATTCAAAGCATTCACATCATGCCATACATTACCACTAAGATTTATCAGTCTGTAAATACCTGCATCAATATTGGTGATGTTCTGACCTTCCGTAACACTAAATGTTCCTGTCTTGCCAGTAGCATCAACTTTACTGTTATTAGCAGCACCTGCTCCACCTACATTTTGTAATGTCCATGGTGCATTAACATCAGGTTGATTACTGAACGTTATATAGTAACCGGTACCCGGAGGCACATTATTAATTAGATAGAAAGAGCGTGGGGTAGGGACAGAGTGTCATGGTCTGTGTA
>JANLUX010000235.1:0-5367 GCA_031363705.1 Bacteroidota bacterium | reverse complement strand
AGAATTAAGAAAAAATTCTGTGAGCTATAACCTCGCCCGTGTGCATTATGCACGCAAAAAATACCGTGAAGCTTTACGTGTTATGCGAACAGTAGAGTTCACTGACGTGTATTATCATCTTGATGCAAAATCGTTGCTTTTAAAAATTTATTATGAGATGGATGATATTGAACCACTATTTTCGCTTATCACAACAATGCGTATTTATCTCAAACGTTCCAAATTAATTTCAGAGTATCAGCGAACCATTTATATCAATCTCATTAATCATGTTAAAGCCCTTGCAAAAATTAAATCGGGAGGAAATCAATCCATTAATGTGATTAAACAGTCAATTGAAAATAATAACGGGATAGCGGATATTAATTGGCTAAGAACAAAAGTTGCAGAGCTTGCATAATGGAAGAAGAAAGGAAAAAGAAAATTCACTCTCCACAAGAGGCGCTGAATAAAGCTTATAAGTTTTGCGCTTACCAGGAACGCAGTCAACAGGAAGTGCGAGATAAATTATATGAACTGGGCTTGCATAAAAAAGATGTTGAGCCGATTATATCCCAATTAATAACAGAAGGATTTATCAATGAAGAACGGTTCGCCATTGCTTATGCAGGAGGAAAATTCAGGATGAAACAATGGGGGAAAATAAAAATCAGGTTAGCATTGCAGCAAAAAAGGGTTTCAGAATATTGTATCAACAAAGCATTAAAAGAAATCAGCAACCGTGATTATCAAAAGACATTGCACAAAGTTATTGCTGATTATTCAAAAAAAATTACTGAGAAAAATCCGTTAAAGAAGAATTATAAAATTGCACAATATACTATCTCCAGGGGTTTTGAACCGGAATTGGTTTGGGAAGTTTTGAGAGGGGATTAACTATTTATACTTTTTCGTTTACTTTTATATTGTTCAATAAGCCAATCATGAAAACAAATTGTCGTTATTTAATATTGATTTTTGTTTTCTCTGCTTCAATTTGTGGTGCTCAGAATTTTAAATCAATTTATCCTGGTATAACTGCTCATTTTAGCTTTATTAATCCTAACAATCCGGGCAAAACATTTTTTAATACAATCAGTATTGATTCAGTAAATGGTGTTATCAATGGAAATGAGTTGTTTAATTTTCTAAGTTTCGATCTTTCTACCACTCAATGTTATTCTGCCAACCGTTCAACCTGGATTGGACAATCAATCTTTCAGGACAATAATGGAACAGAGTATTTTCTGAATAGCGACAGTGATACAATTGTAATTAAACCACTGGACACAATTGGTTCAAGCTGGCATTTATATAATTACTCCAATGGAAATTACATTGAAGGTTTGGTAACAGGGATAAATCAGGAAAACTTTTTAGGCTTGTCAGACAGTGCAAAAACAATTCAGCTTACTGTAAAAAACAGCAGTGGAAATGTAATTGCCAATATTTTAAATGGAAAACAAGTCAAGATAAGTCGCAATTACGGTTTTGTTCAAACATTTGGTTTTAAAAATTTTCCTACTGATACTACTCTTTTCACTCTTGCCGGATTAAGCAATCCTCAGGTTGGGATAATGAATCTGACTGCTGATAGTATTTATGATTTTAATGTTGGGGATGAGTTCCATCATCATCGGGAGACAAACTGTTCGATCGGTTTGACGGATAAATATTATTCTATTGAAAGAGTTTTATTAAAGAGTTTTAGTTTGAATAATGACACGGTTTATTACTTAACCGAACGTTGTCATCGTTACGAACATTACGATTTCATCAATAGCGTTTTTTATCATTCAATATTATTTGATACTGTTTCTCTTCCTTACACCATCTCAACAAATGCAAGACTTAATAAATTTTCATATCAACTGACGGATACTCCTGCAACGAGTTTTCAGAATACCAATAATGGATTTTTAGAATTTTATTTCGACACTACACATAATTCACGTTTTAAGAAAGTAACACATGAATATTATTACTATGACAACAGTAGTAATTGCTTTAGCCTGGTGATTGGACAAGGTATTTTTTTGGATAAAGTTTTTGCTTCCGGATTGGGATTGGTTTACTCAACTGATTATAATTCCTGCCAAGTTGGGAATGGGGTTTTTGATAGTCTTGTTTGTTACAAAAAAGGAAGTGAATTATGGGGGCAGCCATTAAACTGTTCAGCTTTGCTTGCGGTAAAAGATTATGATCATCAAGCAGAAATAATTTTATTTCCAAATCCCGTTAGCGATTATATTAACCTTAACATAAAAGGCGTAAACGCAGGTCAGCAGTTTCATTTAACTATAAAGAATCTAATGAGTCAACTTGTTTTAGAAAGAGACTTTGAAACAACATCCAATACCAGTTTGCCAGTAAATGATTTAACAAGCGGAATTTATTTTTTGACAGTTACTTCAAAAGAGAAAATTTTTAAGACATTAAAATTCTGTAAACTATAATTTTTATAGGAGCCCAGAAAAAACTAACAATGTTGTTACTAACAACGTTGTTAGCGAACCGCAGCGTATCTCAATCGCCTTAATTACCCAATTACCTGATCCCTTATGCACTTACTAATTATCTTCGCGCCCATTATGATTATAGAACAGCTAAAAGAATTACAAGACCGTGCTGATGTTCTGAGGAGGCATCTTTGACGTTGATGATAAATTACAACAAATAGCACAAGAGGAGCAACTCACACATGCTCCTGATTTTTGGAATGACCCCAAACGGGCGGAGACAATTCTCAAAAACATAAAGCTTAAAAAAAACTGGACCCAGGCATTTCAGCAGGTAAAAGCAGCTGTTGATGATCTTGCTGTGTTGTTTGAATTTTTAAAAGCCGGTGAAGCCAGTGAGCAGGAAGTAGATGCACAATATAAGACTACTTTAAAAATGCTTGACGATCTGGAATTCAAAAATATGCTAAGCGGAGAAGAGGATTCGTTAAGCGCAGTTGTAACCATTAACTCCGGTGCAGGAGGAACTGAAAGTTGTGACTGGGCAGAAATGCTCATGCGCATGTACATTCGTTGGGGCGAGCGAAATGGATATAAAATAAGAGAAGTTGATCGCACTGATGGAGATGTAGCTGGTATTAAATCAGCAACACTGGAGTTTGAAGGAGATTTTGCTTATGGATATCTCAAGAGTGAAAATGGTGTTCATCGTTTAGTGCGCATTTCACCTTTTGATTCAAATGCCAAACGTCATACTTCCTTTGCCTCAGTGTATGCTTATCCTATTGTTGATGATAGTATTGAAATAGAAGTGAAAGATGCGGATATAGAAATCACCACATCACGTTCAGGTGGTGCAGGCGGACAAAATGTAAACAAGGTGGAAACCAAAGTGCAGTTAAAACATTTGCCAACTGGAATAGTAGTTGTTTGCCAGGTTGAACGTTCGCAACATGCTAATCGTGACCTTGCAATGAAAATGCTGAAGTCGCAATTGTATGAATTGGAATTGCGCAAACAAAACGAAGCCAAAGCAGCAACAGAAGCAACCAAGAAAAAAATTGAGTGGGGATCACAAATACGCAGTTATGTTTTTCAACCGTATAAAATGGTGAAGGATTTGAGAACAGGTTATGAAACATCAAATGTACAGGCAGTGATGGATGGAGATTTGACGGAATTTATGAAAGCATATCTGATGGAGTATGGAGAGAAGGTTTAATTATATAACAAATGCTCAAAGTATATTTCAAAATTAATTGTTCAACTTGTCAAACCGCTTTAAAGGAGATAAGAAAAAACTCAAAAGAAAAATTTGAGAAAGTAGAATATCTGGTTAACACTCCTTCTGAGAAAGAAATAAAAGAAATTTTAAAAATGCTTGGGATGAAAGCAGAGCAGTTAGTGAGAAAAAAAGAACCTTTGTACAAAGAAAAATACGAAGGCAAAAAAATAAGTAACGCTGAATGGATTAAAATATTAAATCAAAATCCGATTCTAATTGAGCGACCAATTGTTGTTAAAGATGGAAAAGCAATTATTGGAAGACCAGCGGAAACAATTATTGATTTCATAAAATGAAACAAAACCATGGGATTAAGTATTCATTATAAGGGAAACTTTAAGACCTCAGCATCTTTAGCTGATATGATAGAGGAAGTACAGGACATTGCTATCGCTAATGACTGGAAGTATCATATTTTTAAAAAAGAATTTCCGAAGTCTGATAATAAAAAAACGTTTTTTGATAAAGCATATGGAATTTCATTCAGCCCTCCTGAGTGTGAACCGGTGTGCCTGACTTTTGCATCAAACAAAAAATTAGTAGGTATAATGCAGTTTTCCCTTTATGAAATGGGTCACAGAGATTTTTATTCAGAATACATTTCTGTTAAAACTCAATTTGCAGGTCCGCATATTCATAAACTTGTTGTTCATATTTTAAAATATATCAGCACTAAATATCTTGTTCGTTTTAAATTAGATGATGAAGGAGAATATTGGGAAACAGGCGATGAAAACCTGTTAGATAAAAAATTTAATTTTATGAATCGTTTGTTGGATGCAGTTCAATTTGCATTTGAATCGAAGCCGATTAAAACGGGTGAAACGATGGACGAATATTTTCAGCGAGTTTTAAAAAATATTGAAGAGAACAAAAAGAAATCAAGTTAAAATTCTAATACCATGACTTTCCGCAAAGAAAAAGACACGATGGGAATAGTAGAAGTTCCCGCAAATGTTTACTGGGGTGCACAAACGCAGCGTTCCATTGATAACTTTAAAATAGCAGAGGACATCAATAAGATGCCCAAAGAAATTATTCGTGCATTTGCATATTTAAAAAAAGCTGCTGCATTAACCAATCTTGATGCAGGCGTTTTAGAAAAAAACAAAAGTGATTTGATTGGAAAAGTATGTGATGAGATACTGGAAGGAAGATTAGATGATCAGTTTCCGCTGGTGGTTTGGCAAACAGGAAGCGGTACACAATCAAACATGAATGTGAATGAAGTGATTGCTTACCGTGCGCATGTTTTAAGTGGTGGAAATTTATTGGATGAGAAAAAAATTATTCATCCGAATGATGATGTAAATAAATCCCAATCCTCCAATGATACTTTTCCCACAGCGATGCACATTGCTGCGTATAAAATTTTAATGGAAACAACTATTCCGGGAATCAAAAAACTGCGTGATACATTGGCTCAAAAATCAAAAGCATTTATGAAAGTGGTAAAAATTGGTCGCACACATTTGATGGATGCAACACCTGTTACTTTGGGTCAGGAAATTTCCGGTTATGTTTCGCAACTCAATCATGGAATCAGAGCCATTGAAAACACTTTATCGCATCTTAGTGAACTTGCTTTAGGAGGAACAGCCGTTGGAACCGGAATTAATACGCCACCTGATTACGATGTGAATG
>JANLUX010000229.1:0-3224 GCA_031363705.1 Bacteroidota bacterium | reverse complement strand
ATGAGTCGTTAGGCAAAATTCAAGGTAAATTGGGAAATCAGGCACTTGCGCTTGGTTACTTTGATTTAGCAATTAATGAGGCAATCAAAAAAAATTCCTTAACGAGAGTTAGTCAGTATTATACATCACTGGCTCAATATTATTTCGACAGCAATCAAAAAGATTCAAGTTCAGTTTATGCTAAAAAGGCAATTGGTGTTGTGCAAAACACTGCTTTTACAAACTCGAGTTTGAAACCTGCGAAATTGCTTTTAGATATTTACAGAAGTAATAACAGCGACAGTGCCTTTAAATATTCTGAAATGTACAGAATAGCAAATGACAGTTTGTTTAGTGCAACCAAAATCAAACAGGCAAACCTGATGACATTTACAGAAGATTTGCGCCAGCAAGAATTAGCAGATGCAAAAGCGAAAGCAGAAGAAGAACGAAAACATAATATCCAATTATCATTGTTAGCCATTGGCATCATTACATTCATTATTTTATTTTTATTACTTAGCCGAAGTTTCATCACTAATACAAAACTTATTGAATTTTTTGGTGTGATTGCTTTATTGTTGGTTTTTGAATTCCTAAATTTATTGTTACATCCATTTTTGGAAAGCATAACGCATCATTCACCTGTTCTCATGTTGCTTGCTTTAGTTTGCGTAGCGGCATTGCTTGTTCCATTTCATCACAGGGTAGAAAAATGGACAACGAATAAATTGGTAGAAAAAAATAAGGCAATACGATTGGCGAATGCAAAGAAGACGATTGAAAAGTTAGAAGGAGAAACTACCAGTCAGTAAAATATGCTATTGGATACAACGATAATGCAAGTAACAAACTTTGGTGCGAACCTCAAACAGTTGTGCCTTGAACGAACAGTAGCACGAACGCATAACATAAAGATTAAAAGAAATTTTTAAAAAGGGGGCTTTGAGTGGTTAACAAACAGTTTTACTTCTATCAACATAGCGAAGCGTTCTCACGAATACAATTAAAAAACAATAAATAATGAGTAAACAGTGGTGCGTAAACAAACAGCGGTGCATCTAACTTAGCGAAGCGATCTCATTAACACCTTAATATAAAATTAAACAGTTAATAATCCCCCTTTTTAAAACTTCTTTAACTTAGCGAAGCATCTCATTCACTCCTTAATTATAAAATCAAACAGTTAATAATTCCTTCTTCTTTATGCGTCATTCTTGGCGGCATCTCAACTTGAAAGTGTGTGCAAGTAATGAGCGAAAAAAATCGTAGCGTTGAATTAAATTCTGAACTTTGAACTTGACAGATTTTGTATGCGGAAAATAATTTTACTTATCAGCATTATACTTTTGACGATTAACATGGCGCAAGCACAAACTAATTGGCAGCAAACTTTCACCGACTTAGAAAATCGTTGGATGAATGCTTGGAAAGACAAGGATGAAAAAGTTGCGAGCGGAATTATGGCGGACGATTTTACTTTGTCAAGTGCTTTCCTGAAGGGCAAAACTATGAACAAGCAAGCGTGGCTTCAATTGGCGATGAGTGGTTACAATTGTCAATCGTTCAACTTTGATAGCATTAAAGTCAGGAGGTATAACAACACCGCAGTTGTAGATAGTTGGTATCAGCAGCAAGCAACTTTGAACGGCAAAGACCGAAGCGGCAACTTTTTAATTACAGATGTTTGGATAAAACAAAACGATGGCAAGTGGCAAGTTGTTTCCAGACATTCAAGTCTGTTGGAGAAGTAACGCTAATTGAAACTTGTGACATCACATTGAAAATACATTCTGCAAACTCGAAACTGAATCGCATCGAACGGAGAGTACAACGAACGCATAACAATAAAGATTAAAAGAAATTTTTAAAAAGTGGGCTTTGAGTGGTTACAAACAGTTGTACTTCTATCAACATAGCGAAGCGTTCTCACGAATACAATTAAAAAACAATAAATAATGAGTAAACAGTTGTGGGTACAAACAGTTGTACATCTAACTTAGCGAAGCGATCTTATTAATACCTTCCCTGTGCGGTTGCTATTCCTCCACCAACCGCTGTAAACCTGTTCCACCAATAGCTTATTATTGTACACCCACATCAGAATTAAATTACTAAACAGTAAACTTTTTTTAGGACGGGTCAAAATTCTCCCGCGTCTTCCTCCCTCTCCTTTGGAGAGGGATTAGAGGGTGAGGATTCAATTCCTTTCATAATCCTGTAAACCCATTACAGCATTAACTTATAAATCCCCAAATCCTAATTCTCTCGCCTTCAACCAAATATCCCACTTCCTTACGTACTCCAGTCCCGTGCTGACAAACTCCAGCGGCATAAAGAGTCACTTCAGCATCGCCTTGTCATACATCAGTTTCACTAGGTCAAACACCAGCCCTGCAAAGTCAAACACCAGCCTTAATTTTTCAAACACCAGTACTAATCCGTCACGCTTCATCCCTACAAAGTCAAACTCCAAAGTCCTCTTGTCAAACCACAATATCATCCTGTCCCATGCCACTCATCTTTTAATCCTTTCACCACAATCCAAAATAACAATCCTTGTATTATTTTTACACAATCATTTTAAACAACACTACAACATGAGAAAGCACAACTTCGGAGCAGGTCCCGGCATACTTCCTGAAATAGCCCTTAAGAAAACACAGGATGCACTGATTGATTTCAACGGAATAGGAATGGGTGTGATGGAAATAAGCCATCGCAGCAAAGATTTTGAAGCCGTATTGCAAAAAGCAAAATCACTGGTAAAAGAACTATTAAACGTTCCCGATACCCACGAAGTATTATTTCTGCAAGGCGGGGCAAGCACACAGTTTGCAATGGTTCCCATGAATTACTTAAAAACCAAAGCTGCCTATATTGATCAGGGTGCCTGGAGTAACAAAGCTATCAAAGAAGCAAAACTCTTTGGTGAAGTAAATGTGCTGGCTTCCTCTAAAGATAAAAACTATTCCTACCAGCCCAAAGGATACACCATCCCCGCTGATTGCGATTACCTTCATATCTGTTCTAACGAAACCATTCATGGCACACATGTAAAAACTTTTCCCGC
Source organism: Bacteroidota bacterium (assembly GCA_031363705.1). Taxonomy (GTDB): domain Bacteria; phylum Bacteroidota; class Bacteroidia; order AKYH767-A; family OLB10; genus JANLUX01. The sequence continues at coordinate 172 of JANLUX010000229.1, read as the reverse complement.
ATCTCCCATTCCCGTTATCTGCGATATGAGCAGCGATATCTTTTCCCGTCCCGTTGATGTCTCTAAATTTGATATGATTTATGCAGGTGCACAAAAAAACATGGGCCCGTCCGGGGTCACACTCGTGATAATAAAAAAAGATTCAATCGGAAAAACGGATCGCGTCATTCCC
>JANLUX010000216.1:0-2776 GCA_031363705.1 Bacteroidota bacterium | reverse complement strand
GAACGGTGTTGTCACCCTCATAATAAACGATAATTGCATCGAGCAGAATGGCCGCATCTTTGGCTTTTAATTTTAACTGGCTGAAGTGATCTTTGCCTGTTACTTTTACTTCATCGCTGTCTTTGGCAAAATCTACGATGGTAGATGCTATCTGAATCCAACCGCTTTTTTCTGCTACTACTACTGCAGTTTTAGGTGCTTCGCCAGTGGAAGGATTTTTGTTATCAGCATCGCTATTTTTTGCTTTTTCAGTTTTTTCATTTACTACGTTTGATTTGTAACCCCAAAGCTGTACGGTGCCTTTTTCTTTGTCTTTGTTGGGTAAGGTTTTGTAAACGAATACCACTTTTGTGATGGAGCTTTCTTTGCCTTTTACGTCAATAACACGGCTTTTTTTATCTTCTGTCATTTGTGTGCGAAGGGGAATGTTCTCTACTTTTCCATCTTCATAATAGAGATCCATATCCTGCATTTCGATGGAAGCATCAAATACAACCAGCTGCAGTTTTGCAAAACGATTGAAACCGGTTAATGCGACTTCTTCTCTTTCTTTTTGAAAATCAACGGTGGTTTCGGCAATTTTATGCCATCCGTCACGATCGCTTACTACAACGGATGTTTTTTTATGACAACCTGCAGTTACTATTAAGAGGGCAATAATGATATAATTTTTCATATCGTTAAATTTTTTTTGAGCTTATTTCTATATATCAAAACGATGCCAATGTGCGATGAGGCGTTATTGTTTTTTATTGATAGCTCATCAACCTTTCTTTTTATAAGGACGAATGATTAACCGGATGGCACGGTCGTAACTAAAATAATTCCAAACCCAGTTAATCAAAATTACCAGCCGGTTTCTGAATCCTACAATTGACATGAGGTGAATAAACATCCACACGAGCCATGCAAAAAAACCCTGGAAGTGCAGTGCTTTTATATCAGCCACTGCTTTGTTTTTACCGATGGTTGCCATGCTGCCTTTATCGAAGTAATTAAATTTTTTCCAGCTTTCGTTGCTATTAATGTTAAGGTTGTGGGCAAGATTTTTTGCCTGTTGAATCGCAACGGGGGCAAGCATGGGATGAGGCAAGCTATGTTCATCATCAATTACCGCTGCAACATCACCAAGGGCGAAAATGTTTTTGCAGTTAATGACTCTGTTATACACATCCACTTTTAATCGGTTACCTCTTTCAGTAAATACGGTGGGAGGCAAACCATTAAATACACTTCCTTTAACACCGGCTGTCCATATAAAGGTGCTGCAATTGATTACTGTATCATTGGCAAGAAAAACTTTTTCATCCTGGTAATTTTTCACCACATTTTTTAACCAGATGTTTACTCCCAACTTTTCTAAAAAGATTTTTGCTTTGTCAGAACTCTGCCTGCTCATGCTTGAAAGCAACTTATCCGAAGATTCAATGACATGTATTTTTAATTCATCCACATTCAATTCAGGATAATCTTTATGTAACACATGCCGTTTTAATTCAGCCAGCGCTCCTGCAATTTCAACTCCTGTGGGTCCCCCTCCTACTATCACAATGTTTAAATACTTCTCACGCTCGGCAGGATCGGTATCAATCAGTACTCTTTCAAAATTTTGTAAGAGCAGACTTCTTAGATCCAGAGCACCGGGAACGCTCTTCAATGTCATTGCATTGTTTTCAATTTCTTGATTACCAAAAAAGTTGGTAGTGCTTCCGGTAGCAATTACTAAATGATCGTATTTGATTTCACCAAGATCAGTAACTAAAACGTGTTGGTCAGGTTTTACTTCCAATGCTTCGGCTACCCGGAAAATAATGTTGCGCTTTCCGGGAAATATTTTCCTTATGGGATATGCAATTGAATCGGGTTCAAGTCCGCCTGTGGCCACCTGGTAAAGCAATGGCTGAAAAGTGTGATAATTATTTCTGTCAATCATCACCACCTGGTATTTTTTCTTGCTAAGCTTTTTCGCTAACTGAATTCCACCGAACCCGCCACCGACAATTACTAAACGCACCAGTTTTGTTTCCGGAATTAGTTCCATATTCTAAATGTTATTTTATTATTTCGTTTGTAAAATCTTAAGAAGGATTTTTTCTTCGTGTGTCAAACCACTCTTGTTATCATCCTTTTCAATTTTATCTAATTCTGCAAGATAGTTACTTAAAGATTTGGTTTCATACATTTCTAAAATCAATGGATGTACATAATATTTTTTGCACACGGTTCTGGTGTTGCCTAACTGCGTGCTAACATAATCCAATGCTTCCACAATTTTCTTTTTTGTTTCTGTCACTGTTTCTGCTTCACCTATTTGTTTAAAGGCACGCAGCGCATTGATAGAACCCGCCCATGTTCTGAAATCTTTTGCAGTAAAATCCTTTTGTGTAATTGCCTTAATATAATTATTCACCTTGCCTGAATCCACAGTATGATAAATACCATTGGCATCTTTATATTGAAACAACTCCTGACCCGGAATATCACGGCATTGCTTTACTATACGTGCGAGTTTTTTATTGCGGATAGTTACATCATGCATCACTCCTTTTTTTCCTTTAAAAGTAAACTTTAGCTTACTTCCATCTATTTTTACATGCCTATCTTTCAGTGTGGTTAAGCCATATGAACCATAAAGTTTTTCATAAAAATTATTTCCTACCCGAATATTGGTTCTCTCCATTAAACTAACTACTGCAGCCAGTACTTTTTCTTCGCCAAGGGTAGGTAATGAAAGATCTTTTTCTAATTTTTTACGGATATCAGGCAAAACTTTGCC
>JANLUX010000208.1:0-9984 GCA_031363705.1 Bacteroidota bacterium | reverse complement strand
CTTATCGTGTGTAGCGCTACTACTTACGCCAATGACAACATCCTCATCCACCTCCTCCTCCTCCTCATCATCATCCGTGTCTTCTTCATAATCACTCCCTTCCATTATGCGTCTTAGGTGCTCGTGATAGTCTGATTCGGACTCTTCTTCCTCGTCATTGCCGTCGTTATCTTCGTCACTGTCACGGCGTCCATACATCATATCATCAAGATCCTCATCGTCCCCACCATCTTCTTCTTCGAGTTGCATCATCCTTGCGATGGTCCGTAACATGGTCTCACGTGTCATCGCTGGTTTGTCCAAAGTGAATTATCAGTCGGTCAGTCATATAAACTCTCCACTATTTCTTCCTGATTCTTCAAAGCTGTTTCAGCAAGACCACGTAATGTTCCACAGTCTTCATCAGTGATAATTACATCCTGTGCAACATCCACCAACCTACGTGTTAAGTAACCCGCATCAGCCGTTTTCAAAGCTGTATCAGCAAGACCTTTACGTGCACCGTGGGTAGAAATAAAGTACTCAAGAATGGATAAACCTTCCTTAAAGTTTGAAAGAATTGGGTTCTCGATAATCTCTCCACCTGACTGACCACCTTTTTGCGGCTTCGCCATCAATCCCCTCATACCACCTAACTGACGAATCTGTTCCTTACTACCACGCGCTCCTGAATCAAGCATCATATATACAGCGTTGAAGCCCTGCTTATCGTTCGATAACTGTTTCATTAACGTATCAGTAATCTTCGAGTTCGTGCGGCTCCAGATGTCAATGATCTGGTTGTAACGTTCGTTGTTAGTAATGAATCCCATATTATAGTTATTCATCACTTCCTCCACTTCTTCATTGGCTTTATTAACGAACTTCTCTTTCTCAACAGGAATAATTACATCATTCAGGTTAAAGGATAATCCACCTCTGAAAGCCATTCGGAAACCGAGGTCTTTAATATCATCAAGGAAACGTGCTGTTTCAGCAATTCCTGTTTCTTTTAATACGTTACCGATAATCTCACGAAGAGATTTCTTTGTAAGCAACTCATTGATAAAACCAACACTATGCGGAACTACTTCATTAACAAGAACACGACCAACTGTTGTTTCAATGATCTTGTTAACCAATTTTCCATCTTCCTTAACGTAAGCTTTTACATTAATAAAAGCATGCAGATCAACACGTTTTTCATTGTATGCGATAATTACTTCTTCTGCTGAATAAAAAGTATAACCTTCACCCTTTACTACAAGTTCTTTTGTTGATTTCTTTCCTTTTGTAGTATAGTATAAACCAAGCACCATGTCCTGTGAAGGAACTGTGATAGGTGCACCATTGGCAGGATTCAAAATATTATGCGATGCAAGCATCAGCATCTGCGCTTCAAGGATTGCCGCGTTTCCAAGTGGAACATGAACAGCCATCTGGTCACCATCAAAGTCAGCGTTGAAAGCTGTACAAACCAATGGGTGTAACTGGATTGCTTTACCTTCAATCAATTTTGGTTGAAATGCCTGGATACCTAATCTATGAAGTGTAGGAGCACGATTCAATAATACAGGGTGTCCTTTCAGAACATTTTCAAGAATATCCCAAACAATGGCGTCCTTGCGATCAACAATTTTCTTAGCTGATTTAACCGTCTTTACTATTCCACGCTCAATCATTTTGCGAATTATAAACGGCTTGAATAACTCCGCAGCCATATCTTTTGGCAAACCGCACTCATGCAGTTTCAAATCAGGACCAACAACAATTACCGAACGTGCAGAATAATCAACACGCTTACCTAATAGGTTCTGACGGAAACGACCTTGCTTTCCTTTCAATGAATCAGAAAGTGATTTCAATGCACGGTTTGATTCCGTTTTAACAGCATTCACTTTACGTGAATTGTCAAACAATGAATCAACTGATTCCTGCAACATCCTTTTCTCGTTACGAAGAATTACATCAGGAGCTTTGATCTCCAACAAACGCTTTAAACGGTTGTTGCGGATAATTACCCTGCGGTATAAATCATTTAAATCGGAAGTTGCAAAACGACCACCATCCAATGGAACAAGCGGACGTAATTCAGGTGGGATAACAGGAACTACTTTAACAATCATCCATTCAGGACGATTTTCAATATGATCATTTGCCTGGCGGAAAGCTTCTACAACCTGCAAGCGTTTTAACGCTTCATTTTTACGTTGCTGTGAAGTTTCAGTATTTGCCTGGTGACGCAGTTTGTAAGATAATTCATCAAGATTCAATCTCGATAATAATTCATACAACGCCTCAGCACCCATCTTAGCAATAAATTTATTCGGGTCTTTATCGTCAAGATGAGAATTATCCTTTGGAAGTGTATCCAGGATATTCAGATATTCCTCTTCCGTTAAGAAGTCAAGATAGTTAATACCATCTGCTTCTTTAACACCTGCATTAATTACCACATAACGCTCATAATAAATGATGAGGTCAAGTTTCTTTGTTGGTAATCCTAAGAGATAACCAATCTTGTTTGGTAAAGAACGGAAGTACCAGATATGTGCAACAGGAACAGTCAATTGAATGTGTCCCATGCGTTCTCTGCGCACTTTCTTTTCAGTTACTTCAACACCGCAGCGATCGCAAACGATGCCTTTGTAACGGATACGCTTATATTTTCCGCAATGACATTCCCAATCCTTTACAGGACCGAAAATACGCTCGCAGAATAAACCATCACGCTCAGGTTTATAAGTACGATAGTTGATCGTTTCAGGCTTTAATACCTCACCACTCGATTGCTCAAGAATGTTTTCAGGTGACGCAAGACTGATCGTGATCTTGGTGAAATTACTTTTGAGTTTATGCTCTTTTTTAGCCGCCATGTTTTAATTTACGATTTTAGATTTACGATTTTACGATTTCTATTCGCAGTTTATATTTTTACTTTCTACTAACTACTTTCTACTTTCTACTATTTAATCAAGACTTACTTTCAGACACAATCCTCTCAATTCATGTAATAATACATTGAAGGATTCCGGAATTCCCGGTTGTGGCATATTATCACCTTTAACGATTGACTCGTATGCTTTAGCACGTCCAAGAACATCATCACTCTTTACAGTGAGTAATTCCTGGAGAATGTTTGCAGCTCCGAAGGCTTCAATAGCCCAAACCTCCATCTCACCAAATCGCTGACCTCCGAACTGAGCTTTACCACCCAATGGTTGTTGTGTAATAAGTGAGTATGGTCCGATTGAACGGGCATGCATTTTATCATCCACCATGTGACCTAATTTAAGCATGTAAATAATTCCAACAGTTGCCGGCTGATCGAATTTATCACCTGTACCACCATCAGTAAGGTAAGTACTTCCAAAGTTCTCAATGCCTGCTTTTGTAAGATGCTTATCAATATCTTCAAGAGTAGCTCCATCGAAAATAGGAGTTGCAAATTTTACCCCGAGTTTCTGACCTGCCCATGCAAGAACGGTTTCGTAAATCTGTCCAAGGTTCATACGCGATGGTACTCCGAGTGGATTCAAAACAATATCAACCGGTGTTCCATCATCGAGATAAGGCATATCCTCATCACGAACAATCTTAGCAACAATACCTTTATTACCGTGACGACCCGCCATTTTATCTCCAACCTTCAGCTTACGTTTTTTAGCAATATAAACTTTTGCCATTTGCATGATACCGGTTGGCAGTTCATCACCAATCTGTATAGCAAACTTTCTACGTTTGAAACCAGCAAGCAATTCATTATGTTTTGTGTTGTAGTTATTCAACAATGTCATAATCTGCTCATTGGTTTCCTTATCTGTGGTCCATTTATTTGGATTGATATTCTGGTAATCCAGTTCTGCCAAAGCTTTTTGGGTAAACTTGGTTCCTTTTGGAACAACAGCTTCTTTATAAACGTTGATAACTCCCTGTGAAGTTTTTCCGCTAACCAAAGTAAAGAGTTTCTCTACCAGTTTATGCTTTAACTCAACAATTGCTTTATCCTGCTCTGCATCAATTTTAGCTAAACCTACCTTATCATCACCTTTAGAATTCTTATCCTTAATAGCTCTTGAAAAAAGTTTTTTAGCAATTACAATTCCTTTTACTGATGGCGGAACTTTTAATGAAGCATCTTTAACATCACCGGCTTTATCACCAAAGATTGCACGTAATAATTTTTCTTCGGGTGAAGGATCAGTTTCTCCTTTCGGAGTTATTTTTCCAATAAGGATGTCTCCCTCCACAACTTCTGCACCGATGCGGATTAAACCGTTTTCATCCAGTTCGCGGGTTGCTTCTTCACTAACGTTAGGTATATCAGCAGTGAGTTCTTCTAAACCACGCTTGGTATCACGCACCTCTAAACTGTATTCATCAATGTGAAGAGAAGTGAAAATATCTTCACGCACCACACGTTCAGAAATCACAATAGCATCTTCAAAGTTAAATCCTTTCCAGGGCATGAAGGCTACCTTAAGATTGCGTCCTAAAGCAAGCTCGCCACCTTGAGTTGCATAACCTTCACATAATACTTGTCCTGCTTTTACTTTATCGCCTTTTTTAACAATCGGCTTTAAGTTTATACAGGTATTTTGATTTGTTTTTTGATATTTAATAAGATTATATACTTTCAGATCATCTTCAAAGGAAATAAGTTTCTCCTCTTCGTTGCGAACGTTGCGGATACGAATTTCAGTGGCGTCAACATATTCTACCACTCCGTTGAATTCAGCATTAACAAGTACGCGTGAATCACGCACCACATGACCTTCAAGACCTGTTCCTACAATCGGAGCTTCAGGACGAATCAATGGAACCGCCTGGCGCTGCATGTTTGATCCCATCAATGCACGGTTTGCATCATCATGCTCAAGGAAGGGAATCAATGAAGCAGCTATTGACGCAATCTGGTTAGGCGCCACATCCATAAGGTGTAGTCCTTCAGGTTCAACAATCGGGAAATCTCCTTCAAAACGTGCTTTAACACGATGATCGGTAAAGTTTCCATTATCATCAACCTTGGCGTTTGCCTGGGCAATCACTTTGGTATCTTCTTCTTCGGCAGTTAAGTATATAACCTGCCCTTTAGTATCCACTTTTCCATTTGTTACATGACGATATGGAGTGGAAATGAAACCAAGCTGGTTAATCTTAGCATACACACAAAGCGAAGAAATCAAACCAATGTTTGGTCCTTCAGGTGTTTCAATGGTGCAAAGACGTCCGTAATGTGTATAATGAACGTCACGTACTTCGAAACCTGCACGTTCACGACTTAAACCTCCGGGTCCAAGGGCAGACAGCCTGCGTTTGTGAGTGATCTCTGCCAAAGGATTTGTCTGATCCATAAACTGGCTGAGCTGATTTGTTCCGAAGAATGAATTAATTACTGACGACAAAGTTTTCGCATTAATCAAATCAGCAGGAGTAAATACCTCGTTATCACGAACATTCATACGCTCGCGAATAGTACGAGCCATACGAGCCAGTCCTACTCCGAATTGTGAATACAACTGCTCACCTACGGTACGAACCCTTCTGTTACTCAAGTGATCAATATCATCAACTATTGTTCTGCTATTAATAAGCATGATCAGATATTTGATGATCTCGATGATATCTTCTTTGGTTAATACCTTAACATTATCAGGTGTGTTCAGTTTCAATTTGCGGTTGATACGGAAACGACCTACTTCCCCTAAATCATAACGTTTATCAGAGAAAAACAATTTATCAATGATACCACGCGCTGTCTCTTCATCTGGTGGTTCAGCATTACGCAACTGGCGATAAATGTGTTCAACCGCTTCTTTCTCACTGTTAGAAGTATCTTTCTGTAAAGTATTATATATAATAGCGTAATCGTTGCTGTTTGCATCTTCTTTATGCAGGATCACAGATTTTACACCTGCATCCACAATCATATCAATATGCTCATCCTGCAGAAAAACTTCACGCTCAAGCAATACTTCGTTACGTTCAATAGAAACAACTTCTCCGGTATCCTCATCCACAAAATCTTCAACCCATGTTTTTAAAACACGTGCTGCTAACTTACGTCCTACTACTTTCTTTAATCCGGCTTTGCTCACTTTCACTTCGTCAGCCAAACCAAAAATTTCCAGGATGTCCTTATCGCTCTGATAACCTATAGCGCGAAGCAAAGTAGTTACCGGGAATTTTTTCTTGCGGTCAATGTAAGCGTACATCACACTGTTGATATCGGTTGCAAACTCAATCCATGATCCTTTGAAAGGAATAACACGTGCTGAATATAACTTAGTACCATTGGCATGGCGGCTGCTACCAAAAAATACTCCTGGTGACCGGTGCAACTGGCTTACAATAACACGCTCAGCTCCGTTAATCACGAAAGTGCCTTTTGGTGTCATATATGGGATAGTGCCCAAATACACATCCTGAACGATGGTTTCAAAATCCTCATGTTCAGGATCAGTACAATAAAGCTTTAGCTTAGCTTTAAGCGGAACGCTGTGTGTTAATCCACGCTCGATACACTCTTCGATGCTATAGCGTGGGGGATCAACGAAATAATCCAGAAACTCCAACACGAAATTGTTGCGTGAATCGGAGATAGGAAAATTTTCGCTGAATACTTTAAACAAACCCTCTTGTGAACGATTTTCACTGGTGGTTTGCAACTGGAAGAAATCGCGAAAGCTCTTCAGTTGTATGTCAAGAAAATCAGGATAATCAATAGGATGCTTTTGTGAAGCAAAATTGATGCGATTGCCTGTTGTTTTCTCTGTTACGCTGCTTGTTTTTGTGCTCAAGGTCTGTAATTTTTAATTTTTAACATTTAATTTTTTTAAGGCATCAGGGGCGAAAAATGGCATCAGCGAATTGCTAAAGCCGTAAAATGAACCGGAGAGGAGGTGCTTTGATTGGTAGCATGGCAATGCCAAAAGCGCTGATAGAAAGATTTGCGCGAGTGAATTTATTGTTTTTCAAGAAGAAATTATTTTTAATGATGCCTACACTACCCCTCATAAAAAGGAGTGCAAAAATAAGCATTTAAAGCAAATGAACAATAAGTTATTAACAAATTTCAGAACATCTTAATTCTGAGATCATTTGGCACCACTTACACCCCTATTGCCCAACATCATTTTTTTTAAAAAACTCATCCCGAAAGATGATTTTGTAATTACAGATAGAAGAAACCTGTTTTTTAATCCTTGAATTTAAGAATTGAGGGCATTATGCTCAAATCCCTATCCTATCCATTAGTAACTTGAGTGATTCATTAAATTTCCAATCCTTCTCTATTTGCTGGTGTTTAATTTCGTTATTCTGCTTATAAAACAAAGTGTAAAAAACAAATGAATTATAAGCATCTGTAACATCATAACGCATGCGCCCCCATTTTGCGTTGTAAAAGAAAAGTGAATCGTTTCCATGGGTTTCAACAAAATAATTTCCATCAGCAAACCATTGCATGTTCCGCATGGCTTCGCTGTCAAATTTTTTAATGCTATTTAAATTGCGCTTAAAACCAACCCATTTAATTGGCACCTCTGTTTTCATGTATGAATATTCAGCAATGTAAAACATGCTGTCAGAATACGCATTTGCACTCCATAGAATTCCGTTAAAAATAGTTGGTGTGATGTTTAATTCATCGTAGGCAATATTTTGTTTTTGTAGACTTTCTCTGAATTTATTATGGACATTCCATTTAATAAAAAAAGTTGCGACCAAGTAAACACTGCTAATTGCTACACCTGCCCAAACAATTTTCCTTTTCAAAGGTTTGTTTCGGTTGATAAATAAGCTGATCAAAACAAGCAATAAAAAAGGAATGGTATAAACAGGATCAATTATACTGAGATTGTTAAACGCAACCTGGTAATTGCTGAATGGAGTAAATATTTTAGTACCATAAGTAGTGCAGCAATCAATTGCAACATGTGTTAACATTCCGATAAACCAAAACAAATACCATTGATTAAAACTTATTGGTTTCTTACTCCATAGTTTGCTTAACCATGCAATCAACAATGGCAGCAAAACAATTGCCAGCAGCGAATGCGTATAACTTCGGTGAAAAACAAAATTCTTAATCTCCTCCTTTTCAAAAAAAACATAGGCAACATCAAAATCAGGAATGGTGTTAGCAAGCGCACCGAGCAACATGGCTTTGTTGCCTAACTTCTTACCTAACATTACCTCACCGATGGCAGCTCCAAGAACGAGGTGGGTTACTGAATCCATAAAATATGCTGACTTACTTTTTTTTGCTCAGGGCAAATATCAATTAATTACTTCTTATATTAAATTAGTGAGTATGATGCAACCAATTAAATAACCTTAATTTTAATTTATCTGAATTTTATATGGTGCTTCAATTCTCAATTCTTAAACTAAGTTTGTTCTCTCTTCTAAAACTGTGATTAAAAATATTCCAAACATATTTTCTTCTAAGAAACACTTCCTGATCTTTGTCATTGGAATCAATTTCCTTATTCATTTTCCATTTCTGAACTTGCCTCCATGTAGCATTCATGTTTGGAGGCAATGCAATACGCTTGCAGTTGCACGTAATTTCAACGAAGAATCAATGAACATACTTAAACCACGTGTTGATAGAAGATTAAATTCAGATGGAGTTACCGGAATGCAATTTCCAGCCTATGAATTTGTGTGCGCCAGTGTTTATAAATTAATTGGTGAACATTTCTTTGTTGCAAGAATATTTTCTCTTATTCTTTTCTCTTTTTCAATATGGCTGATTTATGAATTGATACTTCTTATATCGGCTTCACATTGGGCAGGAGTTTTTGGTGCCTGGAGTTTTTGTTGGAGCCCTGAATTATTTTATCATTCAATTAATGCATTACCCGATATAATGGCATTAGCCTGCGTGTTGGGTGGATTATATTGTTTTTTAAAATGGGATCAGTTGCGATTAAATAAATATTTACTGCTGAGTTTACTTTTAATTACGCTTGGAGGCTTGATAAAAATTCAATACCTGATGTTTGGAGGTGTAATTGCTACGATAGTACCGGTGAGAGTATTTGCCAATAAATATTCTGTAAAAAATTTAACTGGTCTTTTGATTTTTGCAATTACTTCTATTGGTGTTACAATGGCATGGTATAAATATGCATTAGGATTGATAGAAAAAAGTAATCTGCGTGATTTCGGGATTGAATTTCGCCCTGCAGAAAATTTTGAGGAAGCAATAAAAATCTTAAAAGATAATCTGATCAGCGATCTGCCGGAACTGTTCCTGAATTATGCAGGTACTGTTTTATTTATTGTTGGTATCATTTCTTTTTTCATATATAAGAGATGGAAACACTGGTTCTTCCTTCCACTCTTAATATTCTCATTGATCTATCTGGTTTATCATCTTATTGAACTCAAACAAATGGATGCACATCAATATTACATGATACCTTCGGTATTTGTATTATCAATAGTGATGGCTTACGGAGCAAAATTACTGTGGGATAAAAAATTAATTGTTCCGCTTTTAATCATATTGTCGGCACAGCCGGTGCTTGCCTGCATACGCATACTGCCTTCACGATGGTTAACAGAGAACAAAGCAGTTCCTATTGAACTGTTCAACAAGAACACAAGGACAGAATTAATAAATGCGGTACCTGATAGTGCATTATCTCTTGCTGGTCCTGATGAATCTGGCTGCATTTATTTTTATTATTTACACAAAAAAGGGTTTGGCTATGAAAGCAGTGACATGCTTGATAAAAAAACATACTTAGAAGATTGTATAAAGCTTGGCGCAAAATATATTTATACAACGGATTCAACAATTCTTCAAACGCCACACCTTAAGCAATATCTCGGAAAGGAATTAAAGCAAGTTGGAAATTTCAGGGTGATGGAATTGAATCATTAATTAGAAACATCCTGTTAAAAGACTTATACTCATTCATTGAGATACCTTTTCGAATGCTCCCTAACCGACTTTCCTTACATTTGCACCCTTTATTTTCAGGGTGAATG
>JANLUX010000186.1:0-18849 GCA_031363705.1 Bacteroidota bacterium | reverse complement strand
ATTGTTTGCAGCAATTCATGTAAATTGAAGTAAAAGCTGAGCAATGAGTTTTATGCCTTAAGCAGTTGAGCCTCTTATTAAAGCATTAAACATTAACAGCCAGGTTTTTAATATTAACACCCAAACAAACCCATCTGTTGGTAAAGTTTCGACTTCTAACTTCTAACTTTCAACTTTCAACTTCTAATTTCCCTCATTTCACCGCCTCATTCACATTCGGAATATCTTCTGCACTCATGGTGAATTTATCTTCTTCTTCTTTATAGCGCATAATCTGCTCTAAAGCATCCGGCACCACATCGCTGCAAATCACTATAAAGGAACCTTTCTTCGCATTTTGAAATGCAAAATCTATTGCTTCCGGTTCACTTTGGATAACAGTAACCTTTTTATTTGCATCAATGGAATGAATTCCCTGTAACATGAGTTCAATAATTTCTGCTTCACTGCGCCCACGCAGGTTGCGATCCTGACGCACTATAATCTCATCAAACATTTTTGCTGCAAGTGTTCCCAGTGTAATAATGTCTTCATCACGCCTGTCACCCACACCTGCAATAATTCCGATTTTTGGTTTTGCTTCCACACGCTCTAAGAAACGTGCTATCGCCTGAAACCCTGCAGGGTTGTGTGCATAATCAACCAGCAAACTGAATTTTTTAAATTCAAACATGTTCATTCTGCCCGGTGTTTGAACAGGAGAAGGAATAAATGTTTCCAATGCAAGGCGTATGTCTTCCATATCAAAATTGCGGAGGAAAGCGGCTAACACTGCGGGTAAAATATTCTGTACCATAAACACCGCTTTACCACGGAATGTGAGCGGTATGTTTACAATCTTATCCACACGTATTTTCCAGTTGCCTTTGCAGATAGTGATGTAACCATTTTCTGCAATAGCAGCCAAACCACCACCTGTGCAATGCCTTTTAATCAAAGGATTATTTTCATCCATACTGAAATAAGCCACTTTGCTTCGAAGGTCTTTGCTCATTTTAGAAACCAGTTCATCATCAGCATTTAAAATTGCATAACCGTTTGGCTGTACACTTTCAGGCACCACTGCTTTTACACGTGCCATTTCTTCAATGGTGTTAATGTCGCGTAATCCTAAGTGATCAGCAGCCACATTGGTAACAATTCCAATATCACAGGTTCCAAATCCTAAACCGGCACGCAGTATTCCACCTCTTGCACATTCAAGCACTGCAAAGTCAACCGTAGGATCTTTCAAAACAAATTCGGCACTTTGTGGTCCAGTACAATCACCACGTTGCATCAGGATGTTATTGATATAAATTCCATCAGTGGTTGTAAAACCAACTTTGTATCCGGCAGTTTTTGCAATGTGAGCAATTAAACGTGTGGTTGTTGTTTTACCATTGGTTCCTGAAACAGCAATGATGGGTATGCGTGATGATTTACCTGCAGGAAAGAGCATATCAATAACGGGTTCTGCCACATTGCGTGGTAATCCGTCAGTAGGAGCGAGGTGCATTCTGAAACCCGGAGCTGCATTTACTTCAAGCACTGCACCGCCAGTTTCACTTAATGGTTTGCTTAAATCATCTGTCATAATATCAATTCCGCAAATATCTAATCCAATGATTCTTGCAATTCGTTCACACATAAAAACATTATGCGGATGTACCAGGTCGGTGACATCAGCAGCCGTTCCTCCTGTACTGATATTAGCAGTAGATTTTAAATAAAGTATTTCTCCTTTCTTCAAAACACTTTCAAGAGTCAAGCCTTTCTCTTGTAAAATGCTCATTGTATTGTCGTCCACTTTTATAGAGGTAAGTACTTTCTCATGGCCATATCCTCTTCGCGGGTCTTTATTTACTTCATCAACCAATTGCTGTATGGTTGATTTTCCATTTCCTGTTACCATTGCAGGCGTACGTTTGGCGGCACAGGTAAATTTATAGTTGATAACGAGTATCCGATGATCAAAACCTGTGATGTATTTTTCACAAATAACAGCTTTGGAAATTTTCTTTGCAAAAGCCAATGCAATTAATGCATCTTCCCAGTTCCGGATATTAATGGTTGCTCCACGCCCATGATTACCATTGATGGGTTTCATCACCACCGGATAATTGATGGAGTCAATGGCTGCCTGCAATTCTTCCTCATCATAAATTATTCTTCCACGCGGCACAGGAATGTTCGCAGCTTCAAGCAGGTTTTTTGTGTCTTCTTTGTCGCAGGCAATTTCCACAGCAATGCTTCCAGTGTTACTGGTGATAGTTGCCTGGATACGTTTTTGATTTACTCCATAACCAAGCATCACTAGCGAACGCCTGTTCAACCGTATCCATGGTATGCCACGTGCTTCTGCTTCTTCCACAATTGATCCGGTGCTGGGGCCAAGGCGTTCTTCTTCGCGTATCTCACGCATTTTCTGAATGTCTTCTTCTAAGTTGTATTCCTTGTTATCAACCAATGCCTGAACAATTTTTACCGAAGCACGACCTGCATAAATCCCTACTTTTTCCTCCATATAGCTGAAAACTACATTATAAACACCATGCTCTCCGGTTCCACGAGTGCGGCCGAAACCTGTATCCATGCCTGCAAGTGTTTGTATCTCCAATGCAATATGTTCAGCCACATGACCCATCCAAGTTCCTTCTTTAACACGTTTAAAAAATCCTCCCGGATGTCCTTCTGAACATTCGTGTTCGTAAAGAGTTGGAAACATTTTTTCTAATCGTTCTGAAAAACCATCCACCTTATTTGTGGGGAAATCTTCCATATCTTCTAAATCTAATTTCATTACAATAAGCTTGTGCCTTCTGATTGACCAGTAGTTAGGTCCTCTCATTGCACGGATGTCGCGTATTCTCATATTCAGTATTAGAAATTTAGTTTGCGGTTTACTGTTATTGTTTACTGTTTACGGTTTATAGCTTCCAGTTATCAGGCGTAAGCAACTGAAATTAAACTGTAACCATTCATGCGAGGCAACCGTAAACCGTACACCGTAAACCGTAAACATTATGGTGTTAATAATTTAAAATGAGTGCTGTTAATGATCGCTGAAAATAGAAATAGTTTAGTATTCTACAAAATTTGCAGGGTTAGCACGTTCATTATCATTGACAGGAATAATAACAAAGCCATAACTTTGCCCTAATATTTGATACACAGGAATGACAAAACCATTGGGAAAACTCATTGCAATAGGTGGCAACGAAGACAAAGGAACAGACGCAGAACCAAAATTCGATCAGAAAAATAATCTTAACTTTTTTCAACTACAGATACTGAGTCGCATCGTAAATGAGATGCGTAACGGCAAGGATTCAAAGATTGAAATCATCACCACGGCAAGCAGTATTCCGGAAGAAGTAGGCGAAAACTATGTGAATTCATTTGCCAAACTTGGATGTACGGACATGCATGTGATGGATATCCGTAACCGGGAAGATGTTCAAAAACTGGAATACATTGAACGAATCCGTAATTGTGACGGAGTGCTTTTCAGTGGTGGAAATCAATTGAGGTTGAGCACAATTTTCGGTGGTACTGAGGTATTACACCTGCTGCATGATCGTTTTCAAAACGAAGAGTTTGTGATTGCCGGCACCAGTGCAGGTGCAATGGCGATGAGCAACACCATGATTTATCAGGGAAGCAGTGGTGGCGCTTTAATTAAAGGCGAAGTGAAAATAACTACAGGTTTAGCTTTTATAAAGGATGTAATCATTGATTCACATTTTGATAAACGTGGGCGTTTTGGAAGAATCGCCCAGGCTGTTGCCAGTAATCCTTCCTGCATTGGTATTGGATTAGGAGAAGATACGGGAGTGCTGATCACAGACAATAACCACCTCGAAGCCATTGGGTCAGGTCTCGTAATTATTGTTGACGGACATGGTATTCATCACAGTAATATTGCTGATTTAACAGATGGCTCACCTATCAGCATTGAAAACCTGATTGTTCATGTGATGACAAAAGGCAATGCTTATGATTTAAAGCAAAGGAAATTCAGGGCAGAAATACCGGTAGGTAAATAAATGATTTACCTGAATTTTTTTTAAATCATTCTTAAAGGTTTTCCAAAACAAAATTTGTCATTTTATTATACAGATGATAACGCGCTCCTCCTCCTGAAATTCCATGTGCACGGTTAGGATATATCATCAGGTCAAAATCTTTTTTCTCCTTTACTAAAGCGTTAATAAAATCCATGCTGTTCTGCACATGCACATTATCATCTGCTCCGCCATGCACCAACATAAATTTTCCTTTCAGTTGTTTTGCAAAAAAGATCGGTGAGTTATCATCATAACCTTTCGGATTTTCCTGTGGTGTTTGCAAATATCGTTCTGTATAAATGCTGTCGTAAAAACGCCAGTTGGTAACAGGTGCAACTGCAATACCGCATTTGAAAACATCAGGTGCTTTGGTCATTAATAAGGATGACATATATCCGCCATAGCTCCATCCCCAGATTCCTATTCTTGTTTTATCAACGTAAGGAAGATTAGCTAATTCACCCGCTACAAAAACCTGGTCCTGCACTTCAAGTTTTCCCATGTCTTTATAAATACAATTTGCAAACTCACGTCCCCTTCCGGGAGTTCCGCGGTTATCCACTGACACTATGATATATCCTTTCTCTGCCAGCATCTGGTGCCATAAATAATCAGGGCCTTGCCAGTGATTTAATACAGTTTGTTTGCCGGGTCCGCCATACACAAACATCAGCACCGGATATTTTTTTGCAGGATCAAAGTTGGTTGGTTTAATGGTCCATCCATATAATTCCAATCCATCTGGTTTTTTAAAAACACTGTTTTCAACTTTGCTTATATCAAATTTTGCTAACTCGTTTTTAACCTTATCATTATCCTCCAACACACGAATTTCTTTTCCTTTTGCGTCATTCACTGTGCAGCGATATGGTGTTCCATAACCACTCCACACATTAGCAAAATATTGAAATGTACTTGTAAATTTTGCATCACTGGTTCCATGCACAGGACTAAGCAAAGTTTTTTTGCCATTGATATCACTGGTGTTTATTTGTCTTTCTGTCGGAGTGGGCTCTGCCGTCTGATAATAGAATAATTTATTTTTTTCATCATAGCCATAATATTTTGTTATATCATGTTTGCCTCTGGTAATTTGTTTTACAAGACTACCATCCATCATATATAAACAAATGTGGTTGTAACCATCACGGGTGCTTGTCCAGATAAATTGTTTTTTATCACTCAAAAAAGTAAGATCATCAGTAACATCGATATAACTGTTATTTTTTTCCTGCAGAATTACTTTACTTGCTCCTGTGGTTGCATTACAAAGTAATAACTCCAACTCATTTTGATGACGGTTAGTTCTTTGTACTGATAAAGTGTTGGCATCCTGAGTCCATTTAATTCGAGGTATATATTCCCGCTCTTTTCCTGTATCCATCTTAACAGTTTTTCTTTCTGCCAACTGATAAACATAAATTTCCACTTTAGAATTTTCCTCCCCTGCTTTTGGATATTTATATCTTTCTTCTTTGGGATAAAGATCACCGTAATAGGTGAGTGTAAATTCTTTTACTCGGCTTTCATCAAATTTATAATAGGCAATACTGCTTCCGTCAGGTGCCCATTGAAAGGCAACATCCATACTGAATTCTTCCTCATAAACCCAATCAGTTGCTCCATTTATAATTTCATTTTTCTTTCCATCTGTTGTCACAGTAGTTTCATTTCCGCTCAGTACATCTGTTATATAAAGATTATTATCACGTACGTAAGCAACCTTTTTTCCATCAGGAGAAAAAGTAGCATACATCTGTTTTCCATTTGAAGAAATATTTTTTAGTGCATGTGTTTTTAAATCATACACATAACTGTTAGATCGTGATGAATGGCGATATATCTGTTCATCATCAGCAGAAAATAAAATCTTACTTTCATCCATGCTGAATTGGTAATCACTGAATTCAACAGTATCTTTTCCAACAATAAGATGATTACCACACACAAGCGTATCCATTGCTTTTCCTGATTTAAAATCGTACACAACAATGCATTGCTCCCGGTTAGTGGTTACAGTATTGGTGTAACGTAATCCATCTTTCATAGAGCGAAAACCATAAACCGCTTTAGCAAAAAAGCGAGGACTCCCCCAGATATCTTCCAGTTTAATTTGTTCTTTTTGTGCGTGCGTTACTTGCGAAGTGATTGCAAAAAACAACAATAGCGTAATAGTTTTTCTAAGCATTTGTAAAAGATTTTTATTGCTCAAACCTAATAAATTCTGACCTTATTAGCTTATTTAATAAAGGTAATAAGGTTGTAAAGTGATGCTGATTGTTATTCTACTAAGGTTAGAAAAATGAATTAATAAAGTTCAGGCAAAAACACTTGTAATAACATTGAGAACTTCGAAAAATGATTTGCCTGATAAAAGTTGAAATGTTGCTTTTGAAATAATATTTTTAGCTTTACACAAAACAGACAAATCATGAAACGCATTCTTCTCATCATCGCAATATTATTTTCTATCCACAGCATTTATGCTCAATCCATGAGTGCCGGTAAGGTTATTTATGCAATCAGTTATCCTGAATCAACCCTTGATGAACAAACGCTGGCAATGATGCCAACTGAAGCAACTATGTATTTCAACAATGATAAAACGAGGATGGAAATGCAAATGGGAATGGGGATGAACATGGTGACGCTTGCCGATAACAAAACAAAATCTGCAACCGTGCTAATGGATATGATGGGCAATAAAACAGCGATGACAATGACTGAAGATGACATTAATAAAGAAGCAAAAAATGCAGGTGAATACGAGATAAAAAAAACGGAGGAAACAAAAACTATTGCCGGTTATTTATGTAAAAAAGCTGTTGTTACTTTAAAAGATAAAAATTCATTTAATGTTTGGTACACTGATCAGATAAGGGTGAAAAACAGTAACTGGAATAATCAGTTTAAAAATATTGATGGTTTTCTGATGGAATTCAGGATGGACCAGAACAATGGATTGAGCATGCTGATGACAGCAAAAAAAATCATCGATGAAAAACCCGGTGATGACCTTTTTGTAGTGCCTGCTGATTATAAGAAAATGACGAAAGAAGAAATGATGAAATTGTATGGTGGGAAAGACAAGTAGTTTTTTCTGTTAGCAGATTTTTTATAAAAAGTTTTATTTATTTCTGTAAATCAAGATAAGCGGCCGGTAAATTTTCAATAATATCACTTGCAATTAATCCATGTTCTCCTTTTGTTTTTGCAGCAATATCCCCGGCCAATCCATGCAAATACATTCCAACGATACAAGCGTGTTTTGAAGAATAACCTTGTGCAACCAATGAGGTAATAATTCCTGTCAATACATCACCCGCACCTGCTGTTGCCATTCCCGGATTTCCTGTTGAATTAAAAAAACATTTGCCATCTGGTGTTGTCAATGCGCTGTAATGTCCTTTTAACAAAACATAACATTGATATTTTTTTGAAAAATCAAATTGCATTTGTTGGCGTTTAAAATCATCCGTTGATTTTCCAACTAATCTTTCAAATTCTTTTGGATGAGGTGTAAAAATGCAGCCGGGTGCAAGAAAGGAAAGCCATGTTTTATTTTCTGCAAGAATATTTATTGCATCCGCATCAAAAGCAATTGGTGCACGATAATCCTGGATTAATTTCTTTAGCATTACTGCTGTTCTTTCTTGCGTTCCTATTCCGGGACCGATACCAATTGCATTATACCTATCAGCATTTTGAATTTGTGTAACGAAATTTTCTTCTTCATCAACCATCACCATCACTTCAGGAAATGCTGTCTGTAAAATATTTACTCCGCATTTCGGAGTATGAACAGTTACTAATCCTGCTCCTGTTCTTAAACAACTTTTTGAAGCTAATACTGCAGCACCCATCTTTCCATAACTTCCTCCAATAATCAATGCATGACCATAAGTTCCTTTATGATCAAAATTATTTCTGGATTTAATTAATTGTGCAATATCATTCTTTGTAATGAAATAGTAATTTGTTTTAGCTTCATTGATATAGTCGGCACTTAATTTAATATCCAGCAATATAAAATCACCGGCAAACTTTCCTGTAGATGGAAATAAAAATGAAAGTTTTGGTAACTGAAAAGTAAGTGTAACATCAGCCTGAATAACAGGTGATTTTATGTTGAACAAAGTTTCATCAGCACGCAATCCCGAAGGCATATCAATGCTGATCACCATTGCTTCACTCCGGTTAATCATTTCAATGCAATCGGCTGCAACTCCCGTAATTTCTTTATTCAATCCTGAGCCAAAAATTGCATCTATGATTATTTCATTTTTATTAATAACAGGCAAATCATTTTTTTGCGTAAGCTCATTTATTTTATTTCCATCATTAAGCAAGCGTTGTTTGTTGATTGTAAAATCTCCCGATTCTTTTGAACCATTAATCACATACACATTCACTTGTTTGCCATTATGAATTAACATTCGTGCAATAGCCAATCCATCTCCACCATTATTACCTGTTCCACAAAAAATGTTAAAATGAATTCCGGGCTCAATGTTTTGCAAAATCCATTCTGTACATTTTTCAGCAGCACGTTCCATCAAATTGATTGATGATACCGGTTCATGCTGAATGGTGTAAGCATCAGCCTCGCGAATTTGCTCAGCAGATAAAATTTTAATCATGAGTTGTGAAGCATGTGGACTTCAATGTGCTTGTCAGAAAAATGATTGGCGAGATGTGTGCCATCGCCATGCAAAGTATAAATTATTTTAGGTTTTACTTTTTCAACTAATTCCAGCAAATCATTCCAGTCTGCATGATCGCTGATAAATAATTTTAAATCCCCATCCTGCAAATGTTCCCATCCACTTGCGAAAGCTTTTACATAACTGAAATTAGGATACATGCTGCGATAAGCAGCAGCGGGTAATAAATAAATTATATTTTTTTCTTTCCGGAATTTACGTTTATCATAAGGCTCCCATCTACCTAATGATTTTCCTGCTTCCTGATAAAAATAATGATAGGGCAACATGTATTTATGCACCATAATTGTTTTATCGGCACAATATGTATTGATCAATTGCGTGAGCCGTTGTGCTTTGCCCAGCGAATAACAGCCAATTACCAGGTTTGTATCATTGTAGTTGTTAAGCTTTTCAATTTCTTGTTTTGGATCAGGATGTGTTGTGCCAGGCAATGCGAATGTTGTTTCAGTAATCAATACATCGGCTTCAGCAAATTCAAATCCCTCACAGGTTTCATCTGCACATAATTTAAAGTCGCCTGTATATAAATAACGCACATTATCTTTTTCTAAAAGTATTTGTGCAGAGCCAAGGATATGACCTGCAGGTATGAATGTAACGCTGATGCCATTCACTTCGAAAGGCTCTGAAAAGTTTTTCTGATAAATTATACCTGGATAATTCCGATGGCGCTTACGGATAAGCGCAGCTGTGTGAGGAGTGCAATAAACATCACGAGTGCCGATGGTTACATGATCAGCATGTGCATGACTGATGATGGCTGTTACAACAGGTTTGACAGGATCTAAAAAAAAATGTCCCGGGCTGAAATATAAACCCTCTTCGCTATAAAGTATGTTATGGTTTTGCAACGTTCATAAAATGTTGATGTAAATTTAACACTTGTGGAAGCAATGCCTGCTGTCCGTCATTAATAATCACATAATCTGAAAGTTCTTTTTTCTTATCAGCACTCCATTGCTTTTGTAAAATCAAATTTATTTCCTCCCGTGTACGATGATCGCGTTGCATAATCCTTTCAATTCTTAATTCTTCAGGTGCATCCACCAGGATTATTTTATCCAGATCTTTGTTTGTTCCGCTTTCAAAAAGTATAGCTGATTCACGTATGCAATAAGGAGTTTTTATTTGTTGTTCCCATTCAACATAATCAGCAATAACTGCAGGATGAACAATATTATTGACTGCATTCAGCAATTCGTGATTATGAAAAATCAGTTCAGCTACTTTTTTCCTGTCGAGTTGCCCCTGCGAATCATACACATTTCCCAATGCAAGTGTCAATTGCTGTTTAACAGATTGGTCATTTTGCATTAATTTTTTTGCAGCTTCATCAGCATTGTAAACGGGTATGCCCAATAATTTAAATATGCGGCACACAACAGATTTACCGCTACCAATCCCGCCTGTAATTCCAACCTTCAACATTTATTTATGTCTGATAAAAAAATCAACTTCTTCAGGAACAATGGTTACGTTAGTTACTTCCAGAGGTTTTTTTGCAATTTTAATTTTTAATTTATTTGATTCAATATTTTTAGGAATGCTGGTGGTTGCTTCAAATTGTTCAGCGCGGATATTATTATACAAACTTAATGGTATATGATAACTTACAGTTACAATATCAGGAACTAAAGTGATCTGTTTCATTCCGCTATTCATAACCGTTACCGGGATGGTAACACTTCCTTCAGTAAATGGCTCCACTTTCAAATACAGCCACACTTTATCTGTATTGTAGCTGATCTTGCTGCTGTCAGGCTGCTTTAGTTTAACCGAATGAAATAACGTACGATCAAGATCATTAAATTCAGCCGGCTCAGTAGTTACCTCTGTAATTTTTTTTATCGTTAATGAATCTCCTGAAACATATACACTGTCAGGTTGAATAATAAAAGCGCCTGATTGTGCATATTGTTTTTTAAAATCATATTTCACAACCGCTTTGACAGGAACTTTTTTACTAAAGCGTGCCATTGAATTAAGCCGGATGATTTCCGGAGTGACACTTTTAATATTAATTCCATCTGTAATGTTTCTGTTTTCATTTAATAAACGGATGGTGTTTACCGTATTTGGATTTCCCGCAAATGCGGATGATGGCAAGTTTTTCAAATCAATAATAAGTGAGCGTTTGTTATTATTAAAAGAATACTGCATCAGGTCAAATCCACGCCCCGAAACTTCTGTAATTAATTTTTGTGGCAATTGCGTTGGCAATACCGTAGCAGGAAGTCCCTTATAAATAACCGGCTGTTCAATGGTCGTAGAATATTGCTTGCTGAGTGCATTGATAAACCAGATGAAAGTAGCAAGTAATACACAAGTAAAAAATACAATTGCCTGCCTGTTGGCTTTAAGCTGTTCTCTGGGTTTTTGTGGTTGCTTATCCAACGTAAAATATTAAAATTACTTCTTCTCAGGAAGTGTTGCAGGTGCCTGGTATTGCTTGGTTGCTTCAGCAGAGACAGCAGATTTTTCAATCTTTATTCTTACGTTATCTGCTATTTCAAGAGTAAAGGTTTTGTCCTGTACTTCTGTAATTTTTCCGTGTACACCACCAATCGTTACCACTTTATCGCCCTTGCCAATGCTCTCTTTAAATTGTTTTTCGAGTTTGGCTTTTTTCATCTGCGGACGAATCATGAAAAAATAAAAAACGATTACGATCATACCGATCATTAAAAGATTTGACATTGCGGGATTGCCTGTTGCAGCTTGAAGTATTATCATTTGTTTTTTGTTTACTGTTTATTTTATTATGAATTCAGATAAGAGTTTGTTTATTACATAAATTGCTTTTCAGGTTAATTCATCCAGTTTGTTACATCAAGTTTCTTAACCCGACTGAAGTGCCCGGTGTTGTTTGTTACAAGCTGTAATTTACTCGTCATTGCTATTCCTGCAATCAGAGTGTCGGTGTGCCCGATTTCAATTCCTTTCTTTCTTAAGTCAGCTTGAATTATCGCTGTAGCCCGCGCCATGGGCAATGTTAGAGGAATTACTTTATTCAACTCAGCAAAGTCCTCAAATTTTGCAAGTTGTTTTTTTGCGTCTTTATAAAGCAGCCCGTTTAGAATTTCGTAATAAGTGATAATGCTTAAACTTATGAAACCATATTGTTTGAGATGTTCATCCACTCTTGAAATCACTTTCGGGTTTCCTCTTAAAAATTCCGAAAGAATATCAGTGTCAAGCAATGAGGGTTTAATCACGGTTTAGTATATTTTAAAACATAAACGATTAAAACATTCATAAACCGGAATTACGATCAAAAAGTTTATTTCTTGTTTTTTGGGTATGGCTCAGGAATTCTTTAAAATCCTTATCACTCATATCACTGAAAGCTCCGCCAAACGAAAGGATTTTCTTACGCAAATTTTCTGTTTGTCTGGATCTCAAGGAGAGTGAATGTACAAATTGATAAAGTTCTTCCAGGCGATTTACAGGAACATCTTTCATTTCTTTCAATATGGTGTTAAACGTCACTCTTTTAAATTTTTTTCAAATGTAATGAATGTTGAAATTTTAGTCGTTATATATTCAATTTTAAGATTTGAATTTTTACTATAAACTCATTTTATCACTTCAGCACTTATGGTTAACACTTTGGTATTCGGAATTGTGTTTGCAAGAATAGTAATCGTTTTTGAAATCATTCCTCCATGTCCTTCGCTGTCATATTTAACTTTTATCACTCCTTCTTCACCGGGTTTTATAGGAACTTTGGGATATTCAGGAATAGTGCAACCACAGGAACCTGATGCCTGTGATATTATCAAAGCAGCATTGCCAGTGTTTTTAAATTTGAAGTCGTAGCTCATCTTTTCACCTGAATGGATGGTGCCAAAGTAATGTGTTGTTTCTTCAAATTTAAACACAGGCAATTTTTTTTCTGCATTATTGCCTGATGCTGTTGCAGGATTGTCAATTATATCAGGTGAAACATGGTCCTGTCCACCATGCGTGGTTGCTGTTTCTTTTGAGGTGCAACTTATCATGGCCCCTAATATTAAAAACAAGACTAACTTCATTAAATTTTTCATTGAATTCTGATTTTAATTTTCAAATCAATTGTTTTTAATAATTGACTAATCTACCTCTCTTTAGCCCGAACCGTTTCTTCCATCAATCCTCTGCCTGTCTTCACAATTTTTCCTTCTTTGCGTAAGTCAATTACAATTTTGTCAATCACACCATTGATAAATCCTTTGCTGTTAGGTGTGCTGTAATCCTTTGAAATATCAATGTATTCGTTAATGCTTACCTTAACGGGAATGGAAGTAATATTTAATATTTCGCACAAAGCCATTTTCATCAGTATAACATCTATCAATGCAATTCGGTCAGCATCCCAGTTCTCTGTTTTACTGCTGATGAGCTGGTCGAAATATTCATTGTCGCGTATGGTTTTGTTTACGAGTTGCTTCATAAAATTAACATCATCTTCTTCATCACGATACAATGGCAACAATGCAAAATTATTTGTATTATAAGAATCAATTGTCTTAAAAATCATATCATTTGCAATGGGTAAACCTTCAGCCCAGTAAATATTTTTTTCTTCCAGTGTTTGTGCTACTAACTCTTCTTTCTGTATAAGTAATTTATATAAATCCCGAACAAACTGAATATCCCTGTCGGAAGAATTAGAAGTGGAAGTGCTGAAATTTTTATAAATATCGTTTTTACGAAGTCTGAAAAACGCTTTTTGTAAAATATCAGTATCAGGCTGCCAGTTTATTTTACGTTTGGTAATATAATCCTGAAAGGATTTATTATTTGAGAGCCATTGAATAAAAGTATTTTCTTTGAGTTGGCGTGTTGCTATTTTCTTTTTTCCTGTAACGGCACTTGCAGGACTGTCAGCATAATAAATTTCTTCCTGGTCACTCATCTCGATAAAAAAGGAAAGCAGCTGGAGGTAGAGATCAAAAATTTTTTCGGTTCCCTTAAATAATTCCTGCTCAACCTGAAAAGCGCTTTTGTTTTCGGTTTGATACCATGCGTATAATGTTTGCATTACACGAATACGTAAATATCTTCTGGTTAACATCCGGATTACGGTTTACAGTTTACGGTTTACAGTTTTTTGTTGTATGTCATCCCAACCGGAAACTGTAAACCGGAAACTATCAACTCTCTACATTGAAGATTTTACTTTACCAATATCACTGATTCTTTTTTCAGCAATTTGTGTAGCTGCCTGCTGAGTAGGAATTTTATCCTCTTTGGCTTTGCGGTGAATTTCTAAAGTAACATTGTAGATATGCTCGGTTTGGGTAAGCGCCCTTTGACGGTTGTATCCACTCAACTCACTATACACATTGATCAAACCACCGGCATTAATTAAAAAATCAGGCGCATAAATAATTCCTTTGTCAATCAACATAGGTCCGTGAATTTTTTCATCAGCTAACTGATTGTTGGCTGCACCGGCAACAATAGCACATTTTAATTTTCCAATATTTTCAGTATTCAAAGTAGCACCTAAGGCACAAGGAGCATATATATCAATGTCGAGATCGTAAATTTTATCGGGGGCAATCACCTGTGCTCCATATTCCTGTGATACTTTTTTAAGTTGCTCTTCATTGATATCAGAAATATAAATAACAGCACCTTCTTTCTTTAAATTTTTTACAAGATTTTCGCCTACATGTCCAACACCCTGAACCAAAACTTTTTTCCCGTTAAGGTTATCACTGCTCCATGCAAATTGTGCTGATGCCTTCATACCCATATACACACCATAAGCAGTAACAGGAGATGGATCACCACCACCACCCATTCTCTCAGGCAAACCGGTAACGCTCTTCGTTTCCATGGCAACATATTCCATGTCTTTGGTGCTTGTACCTACATCTTCAGCTGTAATATATTTTCCACCGAGCTTATTCACAAAACGACCGAATTTGCGAAAAAGAGCCTCTGATTTATCCTTTTTGCTATCACCAATAATCACTGCCTTTCCACCACCAAGATTCAATCCTGAAATGGAAGCTTTATAAGTCATTCCGCGCGAAAGTCGCAGCACATCATTCAATGCTTCTGCTTCTGACTTGTACATCCACATCCGTGTTCCGCCTAATGATGGACCTAACACAGTGCTATGTATTGCAATGATTGCCTTAAGACCTGTTTCAGGATCGTTGCAAAACACCACTTGCTCGTGATGCATAGTAGAAAGTGATTCGAATACATTGCTGCTCAATGGAGCGGTGCCTGTTTTGGGTTCTTTAACGTCAATCATCTAAAGTTAATTTAAGGCGGCAAAGGTAGGTTTTTCCCTTCTTACAAAAGAGAAGGCATTCGCTTTTAAATATCAAATATAAAATGACCTTTTAAAGAGTATAATTTTAAAATTGAGCGTGAATACAAAGCTAAATATCTTAAAATGTATTACTTACATTCAAACTTAAATCCTTATTGTGAGACTTTGATTGCCATTTTCTGAATTTTATTCACATAAAGCGAATCTTCAGCATACACATCACCGAGAAAAGCAAGGTAACGGTCAGTAACTTTAAAACAGTATTCCTGCCATAATTTATAATCGGCAACAGCATCCTGCCAGGTTTTATATGCAGCGTAATTATTTGTTTTTGCATATTTCTTCAATTCATTCTGAGTACCATAAATTAAAGTGTCCTTAGCGGGAAGATAAATTCCGCACGCTTTGGTTTCACGTTTAAACGGATAACGCATGCCAAGCATATTATTAACACGTTTTACCAGGAATGACTGAAGATTTCCGGATTCAATTTTTATCTGTGCAAATACCTGTGGCTGACATACGATATTCTGTATTGCTAATTCTTTTTGAAGATTTTCAAGTGTAAGAGGTGTTTTTTCAAGAAATAAAATAGAATCATTTACAGTGTCCATTCCAAAATCATCCACAGCGCTGAAAACAAAACAGGCAGCAATCAATGAAACCGAAATACTTTTTGTCCATCTATTAATATGAAACGTTGTATCACCTAAATAATTTCTACAATGCGGATTTATACAAATAAAACTTTTCTCAATGCGATAAGCGTGTCGGGTATTGCAACAATCTGTTCTCATGATCTGTGTATTTTGTTTTAATCACTGAAGAATTGATTAGCTACTTCCTGTGATTAAAACCCTGTGCCAGCAGGCTTTTCACAAAGTTGACCCGATAAAACAGGTGTTAACCTTCGAATTTGGCAAAAACAGGTTTTTTAAAGGGTAAAAAGGCAGGTATATATTGATGAAAAATTTAAAAAAATAAGTAATCACTCATCTGTATGCCCGCCACTGTTTGCCGGTGGTTTTCCTGTTCTCCACATTTTATCTTCTTCTTCCAATTTTCTTTTCGCCTCATCACTCATTTTATATTGTTCAAGATAATTGAGATCAGGTGAACCTGCATTCACCCATGCAGTGTACCAAAAACTTCCTACTTCAATAATTGATTCACGCATTCTTCTTTCTACTTGTCCATCAAGCATTTTATCATAAGCTGCTGAATATTCTTTTGAATAAGCTTTAACAGTTGAAGCACCACGTTGTTCAAAAGTGTATTTACGATCGGATGCGAATTCATTATTCAATATGCGTTCAAATTCAAGTACAGAATCGTGTGCTGCAAAACTTGCCTTAATTATTTCCCAGGTCTCATCCAGCGGTTTTTCAATATAATGGCAACGGCCAACAATATAATCATATTCATCACCAAATAATTCCGGTATCCGCGATTCCCAGAATCCGTGAATGCCAACCTGGTTAGTAAGTTGTCCGTTATAATTTTTTGTGACATGCAAAGGCACGTGTGCATCAGCAATATAATGCCCTATGTCAGCTGAATATTTCAGTATGAGCTCCACATTTTTATCTTTAAATGCATTGGTTAATCTGCCTAGCATAACCTGTATATGCCATGGCACAATCCCATGCGCTTTCAAAGTGTCCTCGCCATATTTTTTCACTGCATCATTCCAATGTTTTGGTATGCTGTCAAACGGATGATCACCATAACGATCAATATCAATATAATGACGGGGAGCTTCATCTGCTACCATGTTTCTGCGTTTGTCAGGATCAACAGCATGTGTTTCGATGTATTCAATATTGCGTTTATAAAAGCCAATCATTTCAGGTGGTAAAGTAAAAACCGCCATTCGATTGATGCGCCTGTGTCCCCAAAAACCCCATGCAAATAAAAAGGTGGAAGCAATAAAGATTATTAGAATGGTGGTGATTATTTTTTTTTGATGTTTCAAAATGGTAGGGATTTTCTTGTGCTAATTTTTAATTATTGCTTTTTCATTTTGCTTCATTGCCACCAAAGCTCCGTTTTGTAAAACCGGAATTATTTTAGTTTGATTAGGAGTGAGACAATAACGTATATCATCTTTCAATTGTAAACGTGCAAGGCGTTCCTTATGCGATGACTGGTGAAGAAATCTGTAAGGATTTTTTTGTGCAACCTCATAAAGGAATTTCAATGCAAGGCATGCATCACCTAATTGATAATTTCCTGCAGGAAAAGAAAGTTTTTCAGTGACAGCACCTGCAAACAATGCATCTTCAAGATTGAATTTATTTTTCCAGCCGCTGCATAATAGCAACACCGAACGTTTTTGTGAGATAAGCCAATCACACAATGAATCAATATTCAGAAACGAACCAATCACCACCATGTATGCATTACGTGCAGCTTCGATAGCCTGGGTTCCGTTAGTTGTTGTAAGTGCAATGGTTTTTCCTTTTACATGATCACCACGATAATGAAAAGGTGAATTGCCGAAATCAAAACCGTCTAATTTTATTGCATCGCGTTCTGCTCCTGCAAGGTAACCTTCTTTCTTATATTTATTTGCTTCTTCAACCGTTGCTACGGGAATTATTTTTTCAGCTCCATATTCAAACGCGGTACAAATTGCTGAAGTTGCTCTTAAAATATCAATAATTACAACAATACTTTCTTCATCCGCATAAACGGGATAAAGAAAAGGAGAAAAGCATGCATCTATTTTTATTTTTTCTTCCAATTGATTGATTGTTTTATTTCAAACTATTACGTCATTGCGTAACGAAGCAATCTGTTTCATAGTGGGGGATTGCTTCGTCCCGATAACTATCGGGACTCGAAATGACGGTTTATTTTTTAATAAAAGGAGGTTTCACAACTTTTGCTTTGATTGCTTTATCACGGATATTGATAAAGATATCAGTTCCCTCAGCAGCAAATTCTTTTTTAACATAACCCATGCCGATTGCTTTTTGCAATGATGGTGATTGGGTTCCGGATGTAACCCTTCCAATTACATTATTATTTGCATCTTTTACTTCATAATCATGGCGTGGAATTCCTTTGTCAATCATTTCAAAGCCAACTAATTTTTTTGTTACGCCTTGTTCTTTTTGCGCAAGCAGATTTTTACTGTTTGTAAATTCTTTGGTGAATTTTGTGATCCAACCCAGGCCTGCTTCAAGTGGTGAAGTAGTATCATCAATATCATTTCCGTACAGGCAGAAACCCATTTCCAAACGTAAGGTATCACGTGCTCCCAAACCAGCAGGTTTAATTCCGAATTCCTGGCCGGCTTCCATCAGTGCTTCCCAGATGTGTTTTGCTCCCGATCCATCGGGATGATTTTCAAAATAAATTTCAAAACCACCTGCACCAGTATATCCCGTGTTACTTATTATTACATTTTTTGCTCCTGCTACTTCTCCTCTTGCAAAACTGTAATAAGGAATATCGTTAAGATTAACTGTTGTTAATTTTTGCAACACACTCATCGCTTTAGGTCCTTGTATGGCAAGCAATGAAGTTTTGTCGGAGATGTTATGCATCTCTACATTTTTTGTGTTGAATTTATTTATCCAGTTCCAGTCTTTTTCAATGTTAGAAGCATTTACCACCAGCATGTATGATTTTTCATCTAAACGATAAACAATCAAATCATCTACAATTCCTCCCTCTTCATTCGGGAAACAACTGTACTGTGCTTTTCCGTCAGTTAGTTTTGAAGCATCATTACTTGTTATACGCTGAATAAGATCAAGTGCATTTTCTCCTTTCAAAATAAATTCGCCCA
>JANLUX010000181.1:0-13484 GCA_031363705.1 Bacteroidota bacterium | reverse complement strand
TGCAACGGGTGCTTCTTCCAGAATTTTCTTTGTGACATTTTTTCTTCCAATGCGTGTTTGCATCACATTAAATGAAAGCGGTTTGTCATCTTTATAGCACAACAACTCTCCATCCAGCACTGTATTTTCAGGAAGATATTTTTTCAATACATGCAATTCAGGAAATTTATCGGTCACCAACTCTTCTCCCCTGCTCCAGATATAAAATTCGTTGTTACGATAAATAATTTGAGATCGTATTCCATCCCATTTCCACTCTGCAAACCAATCATCCGGATTTCCTAAATCTTCCAACTCGCTCTCTAAAGCATAGGCCAGATAAAAAGGATAAGGTCTTGATGACTGATCACGAATATTTTCAGAATGGATTAAATCTTTATAAGAAATTTCAAACGGGTTCCAGTTTCCCATCACACGATGAGAAATAATGGAAGGATCAACACCCGCAACTTCAGCTATTGCACGAATAACCAATGTTTGTGAAACACCAATCCGAAAACTTCCCATCAACAATTTATTAAACACAAATACTTCGTAAGGTGAAAGTTGTTTCCATGCGTTGATTATAAATTCCTTTTTTACTTCATCAGTTGCATTGTTTAGGGCTTCAAGTGTATGAAACCATTGGCTCAATGATTTATCTGAAATTGACTCTGACACTGGTAATAACAATGAAATCGTTTCAGCCAGGTCCCCAACACTGCTGTAACTTTCTCTGTACAACCACAGAGGAATTTGCGCGAGTTCTATCGCCCATTCCTGAACTTGAGCGCTTTTAATTTTTCTTGGAGGTCTTCTGCCAGTGAATAATGCCAAAGCCCAAATTTTATCTTCGTCAGGTGCTGAAAGAAAATAAGCTTTAAGTAATTCAACTTTCTCATTGGTTTTGTTGGTACGATCAAGTTGTAGAAAAAGATCAGTGAAACGTTTCATAAATTATCCAGTCTGTCATGCCATGAATTTGGATTTCGTGCAGTATGAAAAACAGCAATCACCTGAATTAAATTGTCATTTAAAAGATAGTGAATTCCATAAGGAAACTTATCCAGGTAAAATATCCGAACTGACTTGTATTTCATTTGAAAAGATAGAGGAGATTTGCTTAAATCGGTTAAAGCACTATCTAAAAAAGTTTCAAAAGTTTCACCAAACCCTTTTTGTTGCAGGTCGTACCAGATTGCTGCATCTTCAATGTCGAGAATTGCTTCATCAGAAAGAAGTAATTCCGAGGTCATTTTTTAGAAAATGGAAGATTGCGTTTTACTTCCTCCCAGGTTTTAAATTTGGTTTTACCTTCTGCTAAACGTTTAAGCCGGTTATCCAGTTCTTTTTTATGCGCTTCAGTAAGACTTAAATTCTGGTGATCAATACTATTCCAGATTTCTTCAATAAGAGACATCCGGTCAGCAACACTCAACTTTAATATTTCAGCTAATTGTATCATGCTTCAAATTTATTAAGTTTCTTCAGAAGTATAAACATTTGAACCTGGATTTTCCTCTTCGGCTTCATCACCATACATGGTTTTTACTTCTGTAGCATTAATTCCTTTTTCATTTAGCCAACGAGAAAATGTATCTGTATATCCATGCGTAACATAAACCTGCTCTGCTCCTGTTTCGGCAATAGTTGTATTCAACTCATTCCAGTCAGCATGATCAGATAAAACAAATCCACGGTCAATTGCTTTTCGGTTTTTTGCTCCGCGAATTGCCATCCATCCCGAACAATAACCTGTGCTGTAAGGTTCAAATTTTTTAATCCATGGAGTGTTCAACACAGAACCCGGAGCAAGAATTAACGATCCTTTAAAACGGTTTTTATCTGTTGCAGGAGTTATCAATTCCAATGGCGGCAAATCATACCCTGCATTTCTTAATCGCTCATTCAAATTAAAAACTGCTCCATGTGCAAATACAGTTTCATCAAACGGTTGAAGATTTTTAATCAATCGTTGCATCTTACCTAATGCATATCCCATCAATACACTTGCTTTGCCTTGGAATTTATTTTGTTGCCACCATTCTTTTATTTCACGCATTACTTCTACCTGTGATCTCCATT
Organism: Bacteroidota bacterium; assembly: GCA_031363705.1. GTDB lineage: Bacteria > Bacteroidota > Bacteroidia > AKYH767-A > OLB10 > JANLUX01. Next base: position 11,420 of record JANLUX010000181.1, on the reverse strand, counting down.
TATAAATTGGTAAACCAAAAGTTGATTCAGTAATAAACACATTGCATTTAACGGGCTCAAATGGAACAGAGAAATTATCGTTCTGTAATTTATAGTCACCACTGGCAACCCATACTTCTCCGTTATATTCAACTCTTACCTGTGCAGATCCAATAACATGACCTGCAGGATGCAATGAAAAATTAACTCCGTTAATAGTAAACACTTCTCCATATTCAACATTCTGCAATGAAATATTTTCTCCGAGACGCATTCTTAAAACAGCTTCTGAGTCTTTATGAGCGAGATAATGATTACAACCAAACTTTGCATGATCTCCATGTGCATGAGTGATGATTGCAAGCTCCACAGGTTTCCACGGATCAATGTGCACGTCTGCCTGTGGGCAATAGATGCTTGTGGAAGTAAATTTTAATAGTGATGGCATTTTTAGCTTCTTACAAAGTTTATACCTGAACAAGTCAACAACATAACAACTCTTTCACCTAAAATACTCTAAATTTGTTTGCAAGAATTAAAGACAAAATGGAAACAATCACATTAAAATACCCTGATGTAAAAAACTACGTATCGGGAAAATTCACAAACGGTGCAAGCAAAACAATGGATGTGCTTTCTCCTTTAACAGGAAAAATTATTTCTACGGTTCCGCTTTCATCTGCACAACAATTAGATGACGCGGTAAAATCGGCTCAAGCTGCATTTGCTTCGTGGAGCGCAACACCTATTAAAGAACGTGTTCAAATATTTTATCGCTATAAAACTTTGTTAGAAAAACATGTGTTGGAACTTTCAACATTGGTCCATGAAGAGAATGGAAAAACAATAGATGAAGCACGGGCAGAAGTGGAAAAGAGTATTGAACTAACGGAGTTTGCCTGTTCATTACCACAATTAATTTCTGGAGAATTGTTAGAAGTTAGTAAAGGTGTTGAATGCCGTGTGGAGCATAAACCGCTTGGTGTTGTTGCTTCGATTGCTCCGTTTAATTTCCCAAACATGGTTCCGCATTGGACCATGCCTAATGCTATTGCACTTGGAAATTGTATGATCTTAAAACCAAGTGAACAAGTTCCTATTTCATCAAACAGAATTGCAGAACTTTTAAAAGAAGCCGGTTTGCCCGATGGTGTTTTTAATGTTGTGAATGGTGATAGAGAAATTGTAGAAGCCATTTGCGATCATCCCGGAATTGAAGCAGTATCATTTGTCGGTTCTACCAAAGTTGCAAAAATTGTTTACAAACGCTCTACTTCAAACCTGAAAAGATGTGTTGCTTTAGGTGGAGCAAAAAATCATTTGATCGTAATGCCCGATGCCCATCCTGATATGACAGCATCAAACGTAACTGCAAGCATGAGTGGTTGTGCAGGTCAGCGATGCATGGCTGCAAGTGCAATGGTTGCTGTGGGTCCGATAGATTCCATCATCGCCAAAATTTGTGATGAAGCAAAGAAAATTATTCCCGGAAAAAATTTAGGTAGTGTAATAAGCAAAGAAGCCAAGGAAAGAATTGAACGTTACATCACCGAAGCGGAAAAAGCAGGAGCTAAAATTTTAGTGGACGGTCGCAACTGGAAAGTGGAAGGAAACGAAAACGGATTTTATGTTGGACCAACGGTGATTGATTATGTTACACCTGACATGGCCATTGCGAAGGAAGAAGTATTTGGTCCGGTGCTGGCAATTATACGTGCAAAAGATTTGGACGAGGCTATTAATATTGAAAACAGTTCTAACTATGGAAACGCTGCATCTGTATTTACACAAAGCGGAAGCATTGCACGGCAAGTAATGGAACGTGCAAGCGCAGGAATGATTGGTGTTAATGTGGGTGTTCCTGTTCCTCGCGAACCATTTTCATTTGGTGGTTGGAACGAAAGTAAATTTGGTGTGAATGATATCACCGGAAAAAGTTCTATTGAGTTCTGGACAAAGTTGAAGAAGACAACAGTGAAATGGAATCCTGAAGGAAAAACAAATTGGATGAGCTGATATCATCTACGAATTACGAATCAGTACGAATTTACGAATACTGTTCGCCCTCTGAAAACTCAAGAATGGAATTAAACCAATCTATGGGACAATATGATTTCAATTATTCGGTTGCGTTATTTGAAGATAACCCATCATCTCTTGAAAATAAATTTAACTACTGATATTTTGACTAACCACATGTGCAAGGATGTTCGCAATTATTACATGAATGAATCCGTTGACGAAAACTGGAGCACACGAACACTTGAAAGAACTGATTGCAGAATTATCATCTGAAATACAACAATAGAAGAATAAAAAATTTAAACAGAAAAATAATTTAATGGAAGCAGAACTAACGATCTCTGAAAAAGAAGAAATCCTAAAAAACAATTTAGACTATACCATTTTCTCATGGTCGAAACAATTAGGATTAAACCCGCTCAATATTAAATCTGCAAAAGGAGTTTATCTCTATGACAGAAGCGGAAAAAAAATTTTAGATTTTTCATCTCAACTGATGAACATGAACATTGGTCATGGACATCCGCGAGTGAAAGAAGCAGTGATGAAACAAATGGATGAAGTAAGTTTTGTTCATCCCGGGATGATTACAAAAGCAAGAGGAGAGTTAGGGAAAAAATTAGCGGAGATTACTCCAGGCTCTTTGAAGAAAACTTTTTTTACCAATGCAGGAGCAGAAGCAATTGAGAATGCGATAAAGTTCGCACGGCTTTATACAGGACGTCATAAGATCGTTTCGCTCTATCAAAGTTATCATGGCGCATCGTATGGAGCGATGAGTGTTGGTGGTGATCCAAGAAAACTTCCACATGATGCACAACAATCACCAAATTTTATTCATGTTGAAAATCCGTTTTTTTATCGTTGCCCGTGGAATAGCAAAACTCCGGAAGAATGTGCCGAGAATGGAGCATTGCACATGGAGCGCATAATAAAATATGAAGGTCCAAATAATGTTGCAGCCATTCTGATGGAAGGAGAAAGTGGTTCGAGTGGTTGTATTAAATATCCGCCCGGCTACTGGAAACATGTTCGCGAAATTGCAGACCAGTACGGAATACTTTTAATTGCTGATGAAGTAATGAGTGGTTTCGGACGAACAGGAAAATGGTTTGGTGTGGATAATCATGATGTAGTACCTGATATTATGTGTTTTGCAAAAGGGCTTACTTGCGGATACATTCCGCTTGGTGGAATTATTGTGAAAGAAGAATTGATCAATCACTTTAATGATAAGCCGCTTCCGATTGGCTTAACTTATTCAGCTCATGCAGTTGCTTGTGCTGCCGCAGTTGAAGTGTTGAAAATTTATGAAGACGAAAATTTAATTGACAATGCTGCAAACATGGGAAGCTACATCACTCAGCAAGTTGAAAAATTAAAACAAAAACATCCAAGCATTGGAGATTTCCGCACAACAGGTTTACTCGGTTGCATTGAATTAGTGAAGAACAGGAAAACAAAAGAACCCATGGCTCCATGGAATGCATCACCTGCTGAAATGGAAATCATGAATAAAGTAAATGCAAAGCTGGCAGAGTTGGGAATGTTCACTTTCGTGAGATGGAATTATATTTTTACTTGTCCTCCATTATGTATTACAAAAGATGAAATTGATGAAGGTCTAGAAATAATTTCAAAAGGCATTGCTGTTGCTGATGAATATTGTAATTAGGATATCCTGTGAGTAAACACTTAATCATACCTGACGAAATCATTCTCAATAAAATTTATTTCATCAGAGGACAAAAGGTGATGCTTGACCGTGACCTTGCTGAACTTTATGATGTAGAAACAAAACAACTGAAAAGGCAAGTAACCAGACACATTGAACGGTTTCCTGATGATTTTATGTTTGAAATGACGACTGAAGAATTAGAAAATTGGAGGTGCCAATTTGGCACCTCCAATTTTTCTGTCAAAATGGGGCTGCGTTATCCTCCATTTTGTTTTACTGAACAAGTTGTTGCCATGCTTTCAAGTGTACTCAACAGTAAGCAAGCCATTGAAGTAAATATCCGAATCATTCGAATTTTTACAAAAATGCGTGAAGTGCTTTCTACACACAAGGATATTTTGTTGAAGCTTGAGCAATTGGAAAAAAAATCAAATAAGCATGATGAAAGTATTCAATTAATATTTAAAGCACTTAAGCAGTTTTTGAATCCCACTCAACCTCCCAGAAGAAAAATTGGATATAAACAAGAAAATTAAATATGTCAGTTGACTCATTAAAAAATTCTTCCTCTCTCTATAGCGAAGACCTCGCTCCTATTCCGCAAGAAAAGCGAACATGGAATACATGGAATTATGCTGCATTGTGGATAAGCATGAGTTTATGCATTCCAACATACATGCTTGCAAGTTCACTCATCTCAGGAGGCATGAATTGGTGGCAGGCCATCCTCACCATTTTTATTGGTAATACAGTTGTTCTCATTCCAATGATTTTAAACGGGCATGCAGGAGCAAAATACGGAATACCATTCCCGGTTTTAGCGCGTGCAAGTTTTGGTGTGCGTGGTGCAAATATCCCTGCAATGTTGAGAGCGATTGTTGCATGTGGTTGGTTTGGTATTCAAACATGGATTGGTGGTTACGCTATGTATTTAATGATTAAAGTATGGTTGCCATCAATCGAAAAATTACCACAAATTTTTCCTGCATCATTCGGTTTACAAACAGGACCTGCAATTGCATTTATCCTATTCTGGTTATTGAATATGATTGTTGTTTACCTTGGAGTTGACAGCATCAGAAAATTGTTAGTGTTCAAAGCATTCTTTCTTCCGATAGCTGCACTTGCTCTTTTATTCTGGGCAATCGATGCAGGACATGGTTTAGGTCCGATACTTTCCCAACCTTCAAAATTTAAAACAAGTGGTGAGTTTTGGAATTTCTTTTTTCCTGGTTTAACAGGTATGGTTGGTTTTTGGGCAACACTCTCGCTCAACATTCCTGACTTTACACGTTATGCAAAAAGTCAGCGTGCTCAAATTACCGGACAAGCCATCGGACTTCCACCTTCCATGACTTTGTTTTCTTTTATTGGAGTGGTGGTTACCTCAGCCACATTTATTATTTACGGTGAAACAATTTGGGATCCTTTGGTGCTGGCAGGAAAATTTGAAAGTAAGATGCTGGTAAGCATTGCAATGATTGCTGTTGCCATTTCTACCCTTGCAACTAACATTGCAGCGAACATTGTAAGTCCAGCAAATGATTTTGCAAATCTTTCGCCATCAAAAATAAATTTTAGAACGGGTGGCTATATCACAGGCATTATTGGAATATTAATTTTTCCCTGGAAATTAATTGCTGATCCGAATGGATACATTTTTACATGGCTCATTGCCTATTCAAGTTTACTTGGACCCGTTGGCGGAATTATGATTGCTGATTATTTTTTTATCCGCAAGAAAAATTTAGTTACAGCTGATTTGTATTCACACAATGGAATTTACAACTACACGAATGGATTTAATCGTGCAGCAATTGTGGCACTCTTGCTTGGCATCATTCCAAACATTCCAGGATTTCTATTGACGATCAATATAATTTCGAAAGAAGTATTTCCAGATTGGATTTCGCATTTATATAATTATGCATGGTTTGTTGGATTTGCAGTTTCGTTTTTTGTTTATCTGTTTGCAATGAAAGGGCGCAAAGTCAAATTACCTTAATTACCTAATTACCTCAATTATTCAAAAACAATGGATGAATTTATGCACGCAGCAATTGCTGAAGCGAAACTAGGACGAAGTGAAGGAGGAATTCCAATTGGTTCTGTAATCGTTCGTGATGGAAAAATAATTGGCCGCGGGCATAACAAACGTGTGCAGGATAGAGATCCTGTAACTCATGCAGAAATTGATTGTTTGCGTAATGCCGGAAGAGTGGGTCATTATAAAAACACTATCCTTTACTCTACTTTGATGCCTTGCTATTTATGTGCAGGTGCAGTAGTACAATTCGGCATTAAAAAAGTTTTTGCAGGAGAGAACGAAACATTTGAAGGTGCAAAAGAATTTATGGAATCGCATGGTGTGGAAGTGGTCAATCTTAATTCAGAAGAATGTAAAGAGATGATGCGAAAATTCATTGCTGAAAATCCCGAGTTAGGGAATGAGGATATTGGCAGGTAAGCATTAATTCAATTAAATAAAGTTAAGATTTACCATTTTGTAGGTGTACTATTTGTTAAAATATTTTGCAAATAGTTAAACTATTTGTCATAAATTTGCTGGTATTAAAATGATAGTACGGACAACCTTTAAGGAATTATTAGCGCATCTCAAAATCAGGCAGGTTACAGTTATAACCGGTATGAGGAGGGTCGGAAAAAGTACTGCATTGCAATATTTATTACAACAGGTAAGGCACGATAACAAGCTTTACCTCGATTGCGAACAGATCGAAATCAGAGCATTATTAAACAGACCTGATTATAAAAGCATCATAGATGAATTGCATTTAATGGGACTTAATTTCCGTAAACCTTGTGTAATTGCACTTGATGAAATTCAGCTAATAGAAAATCTTCCAAGCTTAATCAAATATGTTTACGATGCTTTCAAAGTAAAATTCATTGTCACGGGTTCAAGTTCTTACTATTTGAAAAATAGATTTTCAGAAAGCTTATCGGGGAGAAAACGGATATTTGAAATGTATCCTTTATGCTTTAAAGATTTTTTGAAGTTCAGGAAATCAAACATTCAGGAACCGGAAAAATTTTCATGGCAGCCATTTAACAGAGCATGGTTTAATAAATGCAAAACATTGTATGAGGAATATCTTCGGTTTGGAGGTTTTCCAGAAGTGGTGTTGCATAAAAAAGTCGCAGATAAAAAAGCTTTGCTAAAAGACATTATCAATTCCTATATTGAATTAGATGTGAAATTACTTTCCGATTATTCAGTAGGAGAAGAATTATACAAACTTGTAAAATTACTTGCTACCCGGACTGGAAGTAAAATTGATTTCACTAAGCTAAGCAGCATTGCAGGCATTAACAGGCATAAATTAACAAACTACTTACAATTGCTTGAAAGCACCTATCTTATTTATCTTGTAAAACCATTTACAAAAAATGCAGATAAAGAAATTTCGCAGCAGCCGAAAATATTTTTTTCTGATACGGGAATTCTTAATGAGCTTGCAGGTGAGCATCGTTCAAGCGGACAGTTATTTGAAAATGCGATTGCTGCACAGTTGAAATCATTAGGTAACATTCAATATTATCAAACAAAGCATGGACAGGAAATTGATTTTATTTTCGATAGCAAAATTGCTATTGAAGTAAAAGAAACAGCCATCCGACAAGATAAACAAGTATTGAAGCAGAGAGCACTCTCTATTGGATTGAAAAAAAATATACTGATCACCAGGCATCTAACGTCAAGTGATTTTGAAGATTTCTATTGGGGTGGAAGTATTTTTTAACTGTTTCAGGAATCGAATGATTGACTAAAAGTTAAAATAAATTACAGATAGTTAAACTATTTTATCAAAGAGTCAATTAACATATGATTTATTTCTCACACAAATTAGTCCATTTATGATAAAACATATCTGTCCTATCATTTAAGTTAATAAATTAGGCTCCCCTAAATAAACATCATCTTGTCACTTTTAATTAAAAACGGAAGAATCATCACTGCATCCGAAGATTACGTTGCAGATATTTTTATTGAAGGAGAAACCATTTCTTCGATTGGAAAAAATCTGTTTGCAGGGGTTGAAAATTTTCAACCCCAACAAACAATTGATGCATCAGGAAAGTTAATTTTTCCCGGTGGAATTGATCCGCATGTACATCTTGACATGCCTTTCATGGGAACTTTTTCTAGTGATAATTATGAAACCGGAACACGCGCAGCATTGCATGGCGGTACAACAATGGTAATTGATTTTATTTTGCAAACGCAAGGAAAATCCTTGCGACATGCATTGGAACAATGGCAAGGGAGAAGCAATGGAAATTGTTATGGTGATTATTCCTTTCACATGGCTGTGACTGATTTTAATGAAGGGACAAAAAAGGAAATCAAAGAAATGGTGGAGAAAGAAGGAATCACTTCATTTAAAACTTTTATGGCTTATAAAGGTGCGTTAATGATTGATGACCGGCAAATGGTTGGCTTGATGAATGAAGTGAAAATGCAAGGCGGAATGGTAACTGTGCATGCAACCAATGGTGATATGATTGATTTCCTCATCGCAAAACATCGGAGCGAAGGAAAACTTTCTCCACTCTATCATTATTTATCACAACCTGAAATTACCGAGAGCGAAGCATCGAACCGGTTTTGCGATTTGAGTTTTCAAACGGGCTGTCCCGGTTACATTGTTCACATGACTTGCGAAGGCGCTGTGAATGCAATACGCGAAACCAACCAAAGAAATCACAAAGTGTATGGCGAAACATGTATTCAGTATTTATTGTTGGATGCATCCCTTTATGAAAAAGATTTTGAAGGGGCAAAGTGGGTAATGAGTCCGCCCTTGCGAGAGAAAAAAGATCAGCAGTCATTGTGGGGTGCACTCAACCAGGGCACCGTCCAAATTGTTGCAACTGACCATTGCCCGTTTATATGGGAGAAAAAATTAATGGGAGAAAAAGATTTTTCAAAAATTCCGAACGGACATCCTGCTATTGAAAACAGAATGGAATTACTATTTAGCGAAGGAGTGAACAAAGGAAAAATTACATTGAATAAATTTGTGGAAGTGAGTTCAACCAATGCTGCAAAGATTTTTGGAATGTTTCCGAAGAAAGGCTGTATTGCAGTAGGGAGCGATGCAGACATTATTATCTTCGATCCCAATGAAGAACACGTTATCTCTGCAAAAACGCATCACATGAATGTGGATTATTCAGCTTATGAAGGATGGAAACTAAAAGGCAAAGTAAAAACAACTATTCTTAGAGGAAATGTTGCAGTTGATAATGGAGAAGTAAAAATTAAAAAAGGATACGGAACATTTGTAAAACGAAATAAAGTGAACGGAATAATATAATCAACGAATTACGAATTTTAAACGAATTTGCGAATAGACTCTGATGGAAAACAGTAAATATAAAATTCAAAAGGAAGATTTATTATACCCTGAATTAAGCTTTAAATTAATTGGAAGCGCTTATGAAGTATATAACGAGCTTGGCCCTGTACATTTAGAGAAATTTTATCAAAAAGCTTATGTTGTCGCACTAAACAAGAAAAAGATTTCATTCACTGAACAAGCGTATGCTCCTTTATTTTTTGATGGTCAAATCATAAGTAGAAACTTTCTCGATTTTCTTATAGAGGAGTGTATTGTTGTTGAATTGAAAAAAGGTAATCATTTTTCAAAATCCAACATTGATCAGATAAAAGAATATTTGGAAAGAGAAAAAATTAAATTAGCAATACTTATAAATTTCACTCATGAAAAAGTTGTTTATAAGAGAATTGTTAATTTTAGTTTAACGAAAAACAATCAAATTTTAAAATAGAAGGCAGTAAGATTAGGAGTATTGCATTCGTATATTCGTACAAATTCGAAATTCGTTGATGTTATGCGTAAAATAAAATCAGGACTAATACAAATGTCTTTGCCCAAAACAGAAGGCGAAGGAACGATACAGGAAATTGTGGATGCAATGGTTGCAAAACATATTCCTTTAATTGAAGATGCAGGAAAAAAAGGCGTACAGATTCTTTGCTTACAAGAAATTTTTAACACTCCATATTTCTGTCCCGGCCAGGATGCGAAATGGTATGCAAGCGCAGAAACAGTTCCCGGTCCAACAACAGAATTAATGCAGGAGTATGCTAAGAAATACAACATGGTAATTATTGTTCCTATCTATGAAAAGGAACAGGCAGGAGTGTTATATAACACAGCAGCAGTAATTGATGCTGACGGAAAATATTTAGGAAAATATCGCAAGAATCATATTCCGCACACATCTGGTTTCTGGGAAAAGTTTTTCTTCAAACCCGGTAATTTAGGATATCCTGTTTTTCAAACACGTTATGCAAAAGTGGGAGTTTACATTTGTTATGACCGTCATTTTCCTGATGGTGCACGCATATTAGGATTGAATGGAGCAGAAATAGTTTATAACCCATCAGCAACTGTTGCGGGCTTGTCGCAATATTTGTGGAAGTTGGAACAACCTGCACACGCAGCAGCTAATGGATACTTTATGGGTTGTATCAATCGTGTTGGAGAAGAGAAACCATGGAACCTGGGAAAATTTTATGGATCATCTTATTTCGTTGATCCACGTGGACAAATTTTTGCGCAAGCTTCAGAAGATAAAGATGAATTGCTTATTGCAGAATTCGATCTGGATATGATTGAGGAAGTACGTTCAGTGTGGCAATTCTTTCGAGATAGAAGACCTGAAACTTATGGAAAATTAGTAGAGTTATAAATCAACTACAATTTTTACAAGGTATCGCAAATTGCGATACCTTGTAAGAAACAACTAAAAAAGGCAACTTGTAAAATCAATGAATAAGATAGTCAAATTTAAAGATGAAGTAATAGTTGAGAAGAACTTAAATGAGAAAAATAAACTCCAAAAGCAAATTGCATAACCCGTATGTCAGAATATAAACAGCCACAATCTGAAGCTGAGTTTGAAAAAAACTTTGCACAGATAAAACCATTGATGACAAACACAGAAGCGTATTATGAAAGCTCGCGGTGTTTGTTTTGTTATGATGCTCCATGTGTGAATGCATGTCCTACGGGAATTGATATTCCGCTTTTTATACGTCAGATAAATTCCAAAAACGACATGGGAGCTGCAAAAACAATTTATGACTCAAATTATTTTGGATATGCATGTGGTAAAGTTTGTCCTACAGAAGTTTTGTGTGAAGGTGCTTGCGTTTATAATCACTCAGATGTAAAGCCAATTGAGATTGGAAGATTACAATCATTTGCAACAGGAAAAGCAATTGCATCTGACAAACAATTTTATTCTATTCCAAAATCAAACGGAAAGAAAGTTGCGGTAATTGGTGCCGGTCCAGCAGGAATTGGTTGTGCTTGTGAATTGCGTTTGCACGGATTTGATGTGGACATATTTGAAGCAAAAGAAAAACCTTCGGGATTAACAGTGCATGGAGTTGCTCCTTATAAAATTACCAATGAAGAAGCACTGGATGAAATGAATTATCTGCATAAACAATTCGGATATAATATTTATTACAACAAAAATATTACTACCAAAGAAGATATTACTCATCTCGAAAATAACTATGATGCAATTTTTATCGGTATTGGTTTAGGAAAAACATCTTCGTTAAAAATTAAAGGAGAAGAACTAGAAAATGTTTTTGGAGCGGTTGAATTTGTTCAGCAATTAAGAATGAATCATCATAAGATTGCTGTTCCTCAAAAAGTAATTGTACTTGGTGGAG
>JANLUX010000119.1:0-3825 GCA_031363705.1 Bacteroidota bacterium | reverse complement strand
GTTTTCCTGTTCCCAATTTTTTTTCCTGGAATGAATACATACACTCACTTGATTTTGATGAAAGCATTTTCATACAGGGAATATGGCAGTTATTGTTTTTAATTATTGTAATTATTATTTTTAATGGGAGTAAAAATTTTGTTTCCTTTTTGCCGTGGCTTGCAGCATTTGATCTTTGTGTTGCCACGCTTGTTAATAATCCTATCACCGTGGTTAATGATGAAAAACCAATGGCGTTGCACGAAAAAATAAATCAGCAGCCAAAAGATTTTCCAATTCCTTCTTTGTTGCCAATGCAACAATTTAAAGATCGTGAAAACACTCTCGGTCAGCTATGGCTCAATCTTGGAATATGGTATAAGCAACCTTACTGGCAAGGTTATAATTCTTACCAATCACCACCCTATTATTTATTTGAATCATCACCACAGGCAAAATATGTTTTAGAGAATCCATTGATTTATTTTTCTGCTTCTGCAACCGCATATCAGGATACCATAACAGATACATTGCTAATCGCAAATGATCGCACTCATTTATATATTTCAAATGGTCATGCTGAACTTGTTTCAGCATCTCACCATTTTGATAAAGACTCCTCTGCACAGTTTCAAATCTCATCTTTTGGTCCTAACCAGATAAAAGTAAAAACGCATACGGCAAGTGACCAATGGCTCACTTTATTACAGCAAAATGTAAAGGGTTGGCAGTTGAAAATTGATAGTAGTGAAGTGAAAAGTTATACCAGCAATTATTTATTTATCAGTTCCATTATACCAGCTGGTAATCATGAGGTAACATTCAGTTATCAAAATAAAGGAGTGGTTACTGCTCTTTATATCACTTTGTTAAGTTTAATTTTTGTTTTAACAATGGTTTTCAAAAACGAAGTAAACAGTGTTAAGGGTGCATCGAATTCCATCTAATCAATATCTTTTGATTTCGACTTGATTTCATCAACCGCATTTTTTTGTTTGTCAACAGCGTCTTTTAAATTACCGATTTTCTTTTCATTATCATTTATTTCACGTTCGTTGTCATTCATCTCTTCTTTTAGTTTTTCATTTGTATTTTGCAATTGTTCATTGCGTTTAACAAGATTATCACGCTCTTTTTCTTTTGCTGACAATAAAGTAGAAGCCTCTTTAATCTTTTTCTCAATACCATCCTTTGCAACCGGCAAAGCAAAATCATGAAGCATTTTTGAAATCAAATCATAATCAGATTGTGAATTTTCAGATGAAATAAAAATTCCCTGCCTTGAAAATGCCGCACTCAACATAACACCTTCATCTTTTTCCGTAATGCGCGAAAAAACCTGCAAAGTATCTTTCTCACGCAAAACAAAATTTTGTGCTGTGATTTCATCTTTTGATGATTTCACTTTTGCACGATAATCTTTTAAAAAGCTGATCCATCTCTTCTCAATTGTGCCGGCATTAGCATAAGGAATAAAAACACCGAATGCGGGATTTTGTCCCTCACCCAGATTTTCGGATACGGAAGTGACAGTAATGTTTTGCGCGCTTACACAATATGATGTAAGAAGAAAAATCACGCTAAGAATAATAAGTTTTTTCATGGAATTGTTATTTTTTTACAGATTTATACACTCAACTATATTTCAGTTACACCACCTGAAATAACAAACTTCATCATTTCGGTTCCTGATACATCCAGTTTAGTAACATTAATGGAATCTACAATCATCAGTTGTCCGTTAAAACCATAAGAGAAAGGGAGATATACAGCAAGCTTTTCTTCATTCAACCCAATGTGCATCAGCTTATCATGAGTAATAAATCCGATGCGCTGAATATTGGGCGAGTTATTTACCGTCACAAGCACAGGTTGAGTAAAGCGTTTTTTCTCACCAACAAAAGCTTCAATCAGATCTTTTACCGAAGAATAAATGACTTTTAAAAGTGGTGTGCGTTCCATCATTGTTTCAAAGAGGTGAAAGAAAGGATTGCGGACAAACCGCGTTCCTATATAACCCAGTATGGTGATTGAAAACAGAATTATCAATATGCCAAGACCTGGGATATGCAGGCTGTCAGTTCCCGGAATGTGAACCGGAATAGTGATGTATAAGAGATTATCCATCCAGATGATTGCCTTGACAAGCACATAGAATGTTACAACAGTAGGAACCACAAATAATAATCCCTGGAGAAAATAGTTAATTAATTTTTTCATCATAATATTGGCGGACTTAAGCTGCAAATATCAGAAAGAATGAAAAGGGAAATAATCCACATTAAATTTGCATTTAGTTTTGTGATGATTCTTGTTTTAGAATCACAACTAAAGTCTCATAAATGAATAGTATGAATCTCACACTTAAAGTCTGGCGACAGAAAAACACAAACGATAAAGGCAACCTTGTTGAATATAAAGTAGCTGAAATTTCACCAGATATGTCTTTCCTTGAAATGTTTGATGTGCTCAATGAGCAGTTGATTAACAAAGGCGATGATCCGATTGCTTTTGATCATGATTGCCGTGAAGGTATTTGCGGAATGTGCAGCATGTTTATCAATGGTCGCCCTCATGGACCTGTGAAAGGAGTTACTACTTGCCAGTTGCACATGCGTTCGTTTAAAGATGATGACACCATTGTGGTTGAACCCTGGCGTGCAAAATCATTTCCTGTTATCAAAGATTTAACGGTTGACCGAACAGCATTTGACCGCATCATTGCAGCCGGAGGTTTCATTTCTATCAACACAGGCAATGCAGTGGATGCAAATGCAATTCCAATTCCCAAACATGATGCTGATGAAGCGTTTGATGCAGCTGCATGTATTGGTTGCGGAGCTTGTGTTGCAACCTGTAAAAATTCCTCTGCCATGTTATTTGTTGCTGCCAAAGTTTCGCAGCTTGCTTTATTGCCTCAGGGAAAGATAGAACGCGAACAGCGTGTATTAAATATGGTTGCACAGATGGACAACGAAGGTTTTGGCAGTTGCTCAGTGACCGGAGCTTGTGAAGTAGAATGTCCCAAATCAATTTCGCTGGAAACCATTGCACGCATGAACCGTGAATATACTGTTGCTAAATTAGTGGGGAAAGAATAGTGGTATGCATTATGATGCATAAATAAATATGAAACTGATAATTCGCTTATTTTTAATTTTATTTTTTTTCATTTTTTCATTCGTAAGCTCTGCTCAGACATGTATAGACTCTCTCAGGCAACCCAATTCTTATTATAATGGTTGCACCGGTTTTTATAATCCTGTTTGTGGTTGTGATGGTAATACTTATCGTGATGATTGTTCTGCAATTTATAAAGGCGGACTGAATTATTGGACTACAGGTTCTTGCGGAATTTTTGATTTTGTTATGGAGCCGAATATTGTCAACTATGAACTGGAGCTAAAAATATATTTAAGGGTTCCCGGTTCTGTAATCATTAACATATATGATGTGTTTGCCAAGGAATATTACAAACAACAATTTTCTTATAGTGCAGGCCTTCCTACTCATTCAGTTAAAATCAGCATGAATAACTTTCTCAATGGTGTGTACCTTGTTGCTGTTAGTATGGAGGGTGATCAGCAGGTAAAAAAGTTTTGTAAGGCTGGTAATCAATAAATTTTAATTTTTTCTGTTAACCGTTTCAAAATCTCTTGCCGGGATTGATAGTTATCTTTACCCTAATAAACTTTTCTTTTGGAGTTAAAAGATATTCTTAATCGTTACCCGGAATCAGCTAACCGTTTCCTTTTAATTTACTTCTCATAAAGCAACACATCAATCTCCTTCACTTTATTAAAATCCATGTCGGCTGTTATCAAGGGGAATGAAAGGTATTGAGCA
>JANLUX010000099.1:0-2915 GCA_031363705.1 Bacteroidota bacterium | reverse complement strand
CGCGATGCTGGCTGCATTCAGCCACGAAATGCCGGCCGATGTGACATGGAACAAGCTTTAAATCCACAACGCTTTTCCAAAACAGCAAGCAACATATTAAGTCTGCGTAAATCAAAACCTGTGGTGCTGCGTTGCGGTATTCCATAAACTGCGGTGCTTACTAATGCTTGTGTTTCAATCAGGAAAGGACGCATGCCTTCCATCGTACAAGCCACTGCCGTTCCACTTAATGTATGATCGCGTTGTGATAATAAAAGTTGTGATGGATTGGGAACTTCTTTTAATCCTGCGCCAAGCATTTCATAAATTCCTAATTCACTGGTAGAACCAAAACGGTTTTTAACAGCTCGTAAAATGCGGTATATATGATGACGGTCTCCTTCAAACTGTAATACTGTATCCACCATGTGCTCTAAAACCTTTGGTCCTGCAATGGCTCCATCTTTAGTGATGTGTCCGATTAAAAAAACAGGTGTTGCTGTTTCTTTTGCAAAGCGAAGTAATTCACCTGCACAACCGCGAATCTGTGAAACTGTTCCCGGTGCGGATTCATACACTGCAGAATAAAGTGTTTGTATGGAATCAATAATTACAAGGTGCGGATCAATCGCTTCTATCTGCTTAAAAATATTTTGCGTGGATGTTTCAGTAAGGATGAAACATTGCACATCTTCCATACCGATTCGTTGTGCACGCATACGTATCTGTTGTTCGCTCTCTTCTCCGCTTACATACAGCACCTTTAAATTTTGCAAACGAATCGCAATCTGTAACATCAAAGTTGATTTACCAATGCCAGGTTCACCACCGAGCAACACCAATGAACCCGGAACCAACCCACCACCTAAAACTCGATTGAACTCTTCATCCGGCATCACCATGCGCGGACTTTGTTCCATATCAATTTCCGAAATCAGTTGCGGACGATTGACACGATTGGTTTTTTTATTTTCCGTTTTCCATTCGTTAGGTACCGTTTCCGTTTGCAATACTTCTTCCACGTAAGTATTCCATGCCCCACACGAAGGGCAGCGACCAATCCATTTAGGTGATTGCGCTCCGCAACTCTGACAGAAGAAAGATGTTTTAGTTTTAGCCAATTGTTAATTTAATTTCATCAACGAATTACGAATATGTACGAATTTACGAATGATGCTGATTTGCGTTTTCGTACATATTCATAATTCGTTGATGCATAATGTTACTTTGCATTTTTATCATCCTGCATAATCCCAAAAATATTTTCATCCGGATCTTTAAAATAAGAAAGCCAGCCAACTCCCGGAATCGCCATCAGCGGTACTACAATTTTTCCACCGGATGCTTCGACCTTTTTGATAGAAGCATTTATATCTTTAACAGAAATAGAACAAACTATCGGTTGCTGCGGATGTTTCTTTTTCATGATTGCTCCATCAATACCAGGAGTTTCTTTTGATCCTGTAAATGCCATCCAATACGGTTCAGAGCCAAACTGGTGATAATTCCAACCAAAAACTTCTCTGTAAAATTTTTGTGATTGCTCCGGATTATCAGAAGGAATTTCAAAATGTGTTACTCTTTCTATTTGTTATTTAATTTTGTTCAAAGATAGTTATTGATGTGCTGATGGTAAACGATGTGCTGATGTGCTGATGAAATAAGTTGATGTGCTAATAGAAAAATATTTGCTGATGTGCTAATGAAATAAAATAAAAAATTAACACATCCACAATTAGCTCATTAAATTATTTCATTATCAATTCTAAAATCAACATATCATTAATCACAGCACATTAGCACATCAATAATCAGCACATATAAAACACATGTTAAATATCCGTCCCGCCACAGAAGATGATGTTGCTTCAATGACTGAAATTTATAACGAAGCAATCCAAAACACTTCCGCAACTTTTGATACAGAATTGAAAACACTTGAAGAGCGTTATCAATGGTTTCGTTCACATGATGAAAAGCATCCGGTATTAGTTGCTACAATCAGTAATGAAGTGATTGGTTGGGCAACACTGAGTAAATGGAGCGACCGTTGTGCTTACGATAGTACAGCAGAAGTGAGTGTGTATGTGCATCGTGATCATCGTGATCAGGGAATAGGAAAACGCTTGCTTGAAGTATTGACCATAGAGGGAGAAAAAGCAGGACTGCACACACTTATCTCACGTATCACGCAAGGCAATGAAAAAAGTATTTACCTGCATACCCGTTTAGGTTTTGAAAATGTGGGTGTGTTAAAAGAAGTCGGAAAGAAGTTTGGAAAATATTTGGATGTACACATGCTTCAGAAAGTTTTCAAACAATCGTAGTCTATTTTTTTCTAAGGAATTTATAATTTATTCCGAAGTTGACTCCATAATTTGTAAATCCAAATGCCCTATCAGAATTATAAATAAAAAAATCGTCTTCCTTTCTAAATGAAGTCAGGTTATAAGAAAATCCCGCTTCAACAAATAGGCAAAGCGTTTTTGAAAAAGGTTTTTCAAAACCAAGATTCAAATTAAATCCTAAATTAAATTTTCTATCTGTACCGTAAGATTCGATAAATCCATCAAATTCCCGAGCACTTTTTCTTACCAAGTAATCTCCATATAAACCAACTGCGAAATAAATAATTTTGGTATCAAGACGATAGTTGACAGGCAAGTGAATATTTCTATACCAGAAAGGAATATGTGGAAAACCATAGTAACCGAAAGAACCGTAATACCTGTATTCCAAATTTGATGCTCTGCTTAAATAGTACAAACCGGACTCAAGAGAACTTTTGGAGTTTCCAAACTTTGATATTACCTGAACTCCAAAACTATAAACCGGCAATGCTTCTGGGTCGTTACCTATTACGGTATAAAGACCACTCCTTTCAAAAAGACCTTTGATTCCAATTTTATATTTATAATTTTTTGCGACTATCAAGG
>JANLUX010000098.1:0-3116 GCA_031363705.1 Bacteroidota bacterium | reverse complement strand
AGCGGGGTTGTATCGGGCTTTCCACCTGGTAAGACAACAGCGAACCTATTATCCAGCCGATAAAATAAAGCAGCAAAAACACTAATAAAATTTTGCCTGTGATACTTATTAATTTCCGGTGATGAGGCCGTAGTGACATTTCATTTTGAAGCAACAGCAATTAATTGTGCCATCCAGCTTTCCTTTAATGGAACAAGCCACTTTTTATTAAGTTCATCAAGTGTGCTCACCAGGTTATTAAACATTAAAGTATCATCGTTAATAATGCCATCGCTGTAAAGCTTATTTAAATCTTTAATGTTAAATGCGATTGCCTTATCCCCGTTTTTATATGCAGCAATTCTTCTGTCAATCAAACGGATGTTAAAGTCTTTTTCAATTTGCTGTACCTGGTTAAACAATTTATCAATTGAACAGCCACTTGCCTGTGCTGTGCGCTCATCAACACAGAAAATTAAAAACATATCGTATTGAATTTCAAAACCTGCTTTAAGCAACAATTGATGTGCCGTCCATTGATTAGTAAATGCGGTGATCCTTGTATCTATTGCTGTAACTTCAGAGGGTAATAGCAACCGGCTTGATTGGTAAACCCACACACGTGATTCAGAATTAAAATCATTAAACATGCTGCAAAGGTAAAATAGTTTGGTGTTTAAGAATAAGGATTGAATGCATTAGCACTCACCATCAGGATTCAATAAATAAAAAAAGGAGACTGTCTCTGTGTGTGACAATCTCCTTTTTTAAAAGTGAGTCAATAATTACTAACGTGTGATTACCATCTTGCGGGTAATTGACTGATCATTGTACTCCAATGTATAATAATAAATTCCTGCTGCTAAATTCTGCGCATCAAAATTTAATGAGTAAACACCAGCCTGCAATTTATCCTGAACCGGAACTGCAACTATCTGTCCCATTATATCAGAGATGTAAAGCTTAGTGAATCCATCCTGAGGCAATGTGAAATCAAAGGTTGTAGCAGTACCAAATGGATTCGGATGATTCTGAGCAAGCTCAAATCCATGGTTACCCAATTCTTCAATTCCTATCGGACTGCAGAAACCAATGTCAGTAAAGCAAACATCATCCACTGACCAGCCTTCCTGCGTACTGTCAAAGTCTGCAGCAAATTTCCAGCGGATAATCATCGTACCATTTACATTAGGTCGCAATACCTTTTCTCCATATAACCAGCCATTGCTTGTGCCTGTCCAACCTTTTACAAGAGGAGGAGCATTAAAGTTAAGTGCTGATACATAAGTGTAGTTAAAAGGAGTTGCATTGGGTGTTCCTGTAAAGTCAATGTTTCTCCAGGTTGCACCGTGATCTAATGAATATTCACAGGCTCCACCATCTTCATAGCGCTCAGCCCTGAACTGATGAAAGAAACTTAACTTATAGCACTTATTGGATGAAACCATAAATACAGGAGAGTATAAAGAAGATTGATCTCCATCCTTATAATTTTGAGTAGCGTTAAGAGTCCATGCTTTTGTAGGACTGTGAGCACTGTTTAGGAAAGTCTGGCTTGGTGCTCCCAATTGCCATGAGTTTTCCCACTCATAATTATCTCCTTCCAGTGTAACCCATAGCGGTGCATTTTCAAAATCATTACAATAAGGATAAGCAGCTACTGAATCAAACACCACAAGACTGAAGCAGGTGGTATCATTAGAAGGATTCAAATCCTGAGTGCCGTTAGGCTGTGAAGTAACAACACAGAAATCATGAACTCCGGGTGTTGCAACCCAAGGTGTTGTAAACTGTACTAATCCAGAATCTTTTTTAAGCACTGCAGGAGTAAACGTTTTAATAAGCGTTTGAATAACATTGGTAAATCCACCTTCATAAAGAGTAGCAGTAGCCTGTGTTAATGAAGCTGTACCTCTGTTTTTAATCCATGTGCTTAAGAAAACATTTTGTCCGTTGAAGACAAGATTAGTAGGATGATTAACAGTATTAAGATTAAGATTTACAGGAGCAATATCCAAAGGAACCGGAATCTCAATCTCGAAATCATCAATCGCATGTCCGTCACTTATTACAAAGCCATCAGATGTAAATACATACCGGAATCTTACGCTTGGATTATTATTCATACCCGGAACAGTTCCTATAGGGTACTCCATTAATTGCCATATATCGGTAGGTGCCCCAAAAGGAAGACTCCATCCATTACAATTACAAGAGTTTAAATTACCGTTATACCAGTTTAAAGTTCCAACTGGATTTGGAGGAATACCACTTTGAAATCCTAACGTATTCCAGCTAATGCCGTTATCAAAAGTATATTCCACATGAACACCATCCCATCCGCCTTCTGAATTATAATTAGACCAGAATCTTATAATACCGTCCACTGCATTGGTTAAATCAAAGTAAGGAGTATATAAATAACACTTAGCATTACCGGTATAGAGTGCATTAAGGTTAACATCCCAAACATTTGGTGCTGAATGTGCTGTTGAGGGAATCGAGTTAGGCGCCTGACCCGGAATTCCCCATTCCCAATTTGTTCCCGGATCACCATTAGGATCGATTTCTGCCGACCAACCAAGATTGGTTGAATCAAAATTATCAGTAAACCAATGGGTGTAATCAAGCGCATAAGTAGGGATACCAATTAAATCAACACAGTTAGTATCATTGTTATGATCAACATCACTGGTCCAGTCAGTATAACAGCATAAAGTATAAGGACCTGACGGTGCGTTGAAAGTTCCGGGAAGGGCAAGGTTCTGCAATTCATCACATGGACCAAGATTAACAGGCAATGTAAATGGAGCTAACTGCTGCGTGTCAACAGTACAAACTATAGTTGCACTTGTAACAGTAGTTGTTCCATAATTATGCAGGTTTACTGTAATAGATAATGGAGCTCCTGCCGGAACGCTTCCTGTTGGGGCAACAATTGCGCTGATACCAATGTCATCACCTGTAGGTTGAATAATACAGAAATCATCAATTGAATATCCATCACTGGTATTGTTCACAAAGAAGTTTGAACTAAACAACCAGCGGAACTGAACTTTATCAATAGTATTATTGAGATCGGGAGTATGGCATAAGAAATAAGTTGATTTCTCCCATCCTCCGCTGTTACCTGACCA
>JANLUX010000012.1:0-14358 GCA_031363705.1 Bacteroidota bacterium | reverse complement strand
TCATAAACAACACCGCAATCAAGATGCTCATCGCCCAAACAATTGTATAATGTTTCAAAATAATTTACACTGTCGCAATGAATGTTTGCACGCGAAGTGGTTTGCTTATATAAATTATAAAGAGTATCAAATTCATTCCATCCAAAGCGAACCTCAGCACCACCTTTGGCGGCATGGTTTATTGCTTTGCGGTATTTGGGATCATAGGTGAATAATAATTCTTCATCACTATGTTCCTGCAGGCGATTAATGTAAGTGCCGAACGGGCAAGATTGTGCATCATCAGGAACGGAGAGCATTATACCAAATGGATGCGGCTGAATAAGGCGTTCGCAGAAATGATTTGTTTTTAAAAACTGAAGGAGCTCAGAAAAAAAATCCTGTTGCTGATCAGCACTGAGTTCTGTATTGTTACTTATTGGTGCATGTAAAATTTGTGCGAAACGAAATACTTTGATTTTAAAATAACGAAGCGGGAGGTAAGCATTTAATTTTTCAGAATAAAAAATATAAACTTCATCCTTATGAAATTCTTTATAAAACTGAGAGAATCCTTTTAAGAACTGAACCGGAGCATCATTATTAAATAATCCTTCAGCAGAAGAATAAGCTTTATCAGTGTGGCTGAAAATTTTCATCGGATTATTTTTATCTCGCACTAACGCATAGTTTGCAGTAAAATATTCAACAAATATTTTAAGCGTGTTGAGGTTTCAATAAAAGGTTTGTGCAAACAGTTAAAATACGTTGCGTTGATTTACCATCCCAATACGGAGGAATGGCTCCCTTTTTATAAGTGCCGTTAATTATTTCGTTGATTTTATTTTGAACAACTGTAATATCAAACGACACTAATTCATTGGTACCAATTGAAACTGTTGAAGGGCGTTCAGTGTTCGGGCGTAATGTTAAACAGGGAACTCCGCGGAAAGTAGTTTCTTCCTGAATTCCTCCGCTATCTGTAATCACAAATTTGCAATCAGCAGTGAGCTTTTGAAAAGCAAAATAATCCATTGGCTCCGTTAAGTGCAGTTTTGGATTTGATTTAACACGATGCGATAAACCAAAACCCTCGAGCTTGGCAGTAGTACGCGGATGAATGGGAAAAACCAAATCATAAGACTGCGTGATATAATCAATGATATCAATCAGCTTTGTTAATCCTTCCAGGTGATCCACTGTGGCGGGGCGATGCATGGTCATCAAAACATAACCCTGCTTTTGCAGATTCATTTTCTGCAAAATATCTTGTTGTTGAATCTTATGATCAAAACCAACAAGTGTATCAATCATAGTGTTACCAACAAAAAATAATTGCTCCTTTTTTTTTCCTTCTTTAATAAGATTATCCATCCCGCTTTGTTCGGTCACAAAAAAATAATCTGTTATTTCATCTGTCAGCAGGCGATTGATTTCCTCAGGCATGCCACGGTCAAAACTTCTCAATCCACTTTCAACATGCGCTACTTTGCAACCTGATTTGTGCGCAGTGAATGCAGCAGCAAAAGTAGAGTTGACATCACCCACTGCCATCACAAGCGAAGGCTTAAAATCAGCAATCACTTTTTCCAGTCGTAGCATGATCTCCGCCATTTGAGTGTTGGCGGAAGCCACAGGAATATTTAAAAAGAAATCGGGTTCTAATTCAAATTGTTCAAAAAAAACAGCTGCCATCTTATCATCATAATGCTGACCTGTGTGAACAATTTTAATATCAAACGGTGAACCTAACTGTTCATTTGCTTTTTTGAATTGAGTTATCTTGATAAAATTAGGTCGAGTGCCTACTACAATTAATATTCTGTTGTTCATCTTTTATTCTTTATCCTTATACACAAAAGAAGCTTGATTTGTTGCAGGCTGAAGGATATTTGCTTTAATTAAATCATTTATCAGTCGGTGGTTGTATTTATAAACCCCTTTTACATTAAGGTGTGATTCATCAGCGAAATATTGAACATCAGTCATGCTGGAATCAGTGGTATAATCAAACCACAGTACATTGTATTTATTTAAAACCTGATATACGTCTTTTCTAAAATCATCGTGCCCCGGAGCAGGAGCAACCGAAGGCAAGGAGTGTTCGGTCATAACTACCTTAACACCTTCCTTTTTCAAATAGCTTAATGTTTTATCCAGATATTTTATTGCTTCATCGTTTGTTTCATAAGTATACAATCTTCTTTTTGGAGGCAATTCAAGTAGCTTTTCAGTGGGAAGGAAACCCTTTATATATCCGAGTGTATCGGGATTGATAGGATCAGATAATTTATTAAACATCCGCAGTGTGAACATATTAATAGCTCTCACATCTTTGGATGCAAGGCTCAGTTGCAAGGCAGCTTTATCAGATGGTATGTTTTGAATCATGTCAGACATTGATTCAATATTTGACTGAGAAAAAATCCTGTCATACAAATCAAATATTACGAGCTTACAATTGTTGCTGTTGATATAGTTTTTAATCAGGAAATAAGAGCACATTGGCTTCTGATCGCTGGTGCCCAGGTTGTAAGCATTATATCCGTACTCCTTAAAAATACGGGGATCATACCCTCTGTAAGCATGCGAGGAACCGATTATAATTACATCATATTTTTCATGGATATTAAAATTATGCGTTTTAATATAAGTGCCTCCGCCTTTTAAAAAATTTCCCTGGGTAGCACGGTAAACCAGTGGAATGCCGCCTATTTTTATAAAAAACAATACAGCAAAAGCATTCAGATAAACGGAAAGCGTTGTGAGTAAAAAAAGGAAACAACGGCTGAGAAATTTTTTCATCTCTTAAAACTGAAAATAAATAAACTGCACCTCTCCAAAAAATCCAAATAATATGATTGAAGCAAGTATGAGCGAGTAAAGTGAATATTTTAGAAAGGGATAAGGTATAACAATCCTCCGCTTCGCTATTTTATCCATTTTAGGATCACTCCATAAAAAGACTAATAGAATGCCAATAAAGAACCATAATCTTCCCAAATTACCCGGATTCTTAGCAAATACCAGGAAGGAATTTTTTAACTCATTAAATGAAAGATGCGTGTGTGCAATTTCTCTTATCACAGTAAATGCATCTGCAACTGATGTAGCCCTGAAAAATATCCAGGCAAACAATGCTAAATGGAAAGTTAAGACAACATTTACGATGGATACCAGCTTAGAGGATTCTAGTTTTTGAGATAACCCTAACCGATCGAGCCATTGATTTTTAAAAATAGCAAACACAAGATATAAACCATGCAAAGCGCCCCATATTACGTATGTCCAGTTAGCACCATGCCATATTCCACTTACCATAAATACAATGAGCAGATTCATGATCCAACGTGATTTTGAAACGCGGTTACCACCCAGTGGAATGTATAAATAATCGCGGAACCAGGTAGAAAGTGAAATGTGCCAACGGCTCCAGAATTCACTTATGCTTTTGGATACATAAGGTGTTCTGAAATTTTCCATCAGGTTAAATCCCATCACCCGTGCTGCACCAATGGCAATATCAGAATAACCGGAAAAATCACAATAGATCTGGATGGCAAAGAAATAAGAGGCAAGCAGCAAGGTCATTCCGCTTTGTTGTGAAGGATCATCGTAAGCTTGGTTAACCATCACTGATAAGTTATCTGCTATCACAACTTTTTTGAAAAAACCCCACAGCATCATTTGTAAGCCTTCAGCTACGCGGCTGTAATCAAAATATTTTTTCTCATAAAACTGATGAATAACATTTTGCGGACGTTCAATCGGTCCTGCCACCAATTGCGGATAAAACATTACATACAAAGCATAAATACCAAAATGGCGTTCAGCTTTTTGTCTTCCGTAATACACTTCAAACGTGTAGCTCATTGCCTGGAAGGTATGAAAGGAAAGACCGATGGGTAAGGCTATGCCGAGGTATCTTAATGCAGTGGGATGACCGGAGAAGAAGGTGCTGGTTTCATTAATATTATCAAGAAAAAAATTATAATATTTAAAAACTGCAAGCACACCCACATTGGCTATGATGCTGCAAGTGAGGTAAAATTTCTTTCGTTTGGCATCAAGGGTATCTTCTAAATAAATACCTGCAAAATAATCAATGATAATGGTGAAGAAAAGGATAAGGATATATGCAGGTATAAAATACATATAGAAATAGCAGCTTGCAGCAAGTAATAGAAACCACCTGAACTTATGAGGTAACAGAAAAAAAAGTATTGTTACTACAGGAAAAAAGACAAAGAAATCGAAGGAATTAAACAGCATAATTTAAAATAATATTTAGTTCATCAGATTGTTTTTTCCACCAGCTGGGCATAGGAAAATACGCCTGTTATCATTCCATCTTTCAAATCATAAATGCGATCGCAATTGCGCAGTGTGGTGACACGATGCGCTATGATGAAAATGGTTTTATTTACTTCAGAGAGCGAATCAATTGCTTCGGTCACTTCAATTTCGGTTTGATTATCAAGAGCGCTGGTGGCTTCATCAAAAATCAGGATTTCAGCATTCCTGTATAACGAACGGGCAATGCTTATCCTTTGCCTTTGTCCGCCAGAAAGCTTTGAACCTTTTTCACCTATGTTGGTTTCAAGACCTTCGGGTAATGAATTAATTAATTTTTCAAGCGATGCCTGCTTAACCGCAATTGCTAACCGCTGCTCGTCAATAGTACTTTGACCAAATGCAATATTTTCTTTGATCGTATCATCCAGCAGAAAAATATCCTGTTTCACATATCCGATTTTTTTTCGCCAGTCTGATAAATGCTGAGGACCTAAGGTAACACCATCTACTTTTATTGAACCGCTGTCTTCATTATAGAACCGCAAAAGCACATTCATTAAAGTAGTTTTGCCTGATCCGGAAGAACCAACAATACCGATTTTTTCTCCTTTCTTTATTTTAAAACTAATGTCTTTTAAAACAGGTTCCTCTTTTCCCGGAAAGGTAAAGCTCAGATGATCAAAAATAATTTCATTCTCAAAAGGTAATGGCTCTTGTTTTACTTTGTTTTTAGTGCTTACAAATTCATCATTGTACAAACTGAGATTTTCCATGGCAACGGTGTTCTTACGTATCTGCACCATGGAGGTTACAATGCGTGTGGTAGAAGGCATTAAGCGGTATGCTGCTGCTGCGAATAAAGTCACCATCAATATTGCCTGTTCATGATTTTCAGTTAGAAAAATTGCATAAATGAAAATGAACACTACTCCCAGTAACGCAATTAATTCATTGGCACGTTGTGGAATTAGATTTTGTAAATAAGCAGCCATATTGAGCCGTTGAAAACGACTTTGCATTACTATAAAACGTTTTTTATAAAAATCTTCTTTCTCTGCCAGTTTTATATCAATATACCCATGAATAGTTTGAGTGAGTGAAGCCAGTGAAAGCGGAAAAAGTTTGTTCATCTCTCTTCCGATGCGTGTGCTTCTGCTTTTAAGTAAAGTAAATATCAGCCAGGTTGCAGGTCCTATCATTAAAGTAATAAAAAGGAATAGCTTGAAATCATAAATAGCAATTCCGGTAATTATTAAAAGTACGATAACACTTTCGGAGAAAATCATAATCAGCGGAAGCACTATCCATAGCACATAGGATAACGGATTGTTAATAATATGATGTGTTACCACGCTGCTCTTTAGCGAAGTGAACCGGTGGAAATCGAGATTAAAATACTTGGAAAATTGTTGCTGTGTAATGTGCTGAGCCACTTGTGCACTGAAACGGGTTTGGAGATAATTTACAAAGTATCCGAAAACGCTTTTGAACATAAAGAAAATCAGCACTGACAAAATCATTACCAGGAGAAACTGCTTATCACTGGAAAAATGAAAGTTAACAAATATCCATTCTAAAAACCTGTTCTGATGTAGTGCTGCCGGATCACCAGCCAGCTTTATTAAAGGAAGTATGGAAGCCAATCCAAAAACATCTAACACGGCTGAACAAAATATCAGCACACCCAAGCCCATCATTTTGCGCTTATGTGCTATGGTTAGATGGATGCTTAAGCTTTTAATAGCTTTCCATACAGAATCCTGATTCTTGCTTTCTTCAGTCACTTAATTGAAAATATTATAAATATTAAGAATAATAACCTGCACCGTATCCTGCAGGAATATCTTTAGTGTTTACACCATTAAGAACAAATGTTAAATTTTTAACGTTGTTTTTTTCAACTATCTGGTGTGCTATTTCAACAAAATCCCGTTTTGAAAAATTTGCCTTGAGCACATACATGGTAAGATCAGCATATTTCATAATCTCCAATGAGTCAGATAACAATCCGGCAGGCGGTGAGTCAATGATAATATACTCATACACAGTTCTTAACTCATTAAATAACTGCTCCATCATCGGATCAAGTATTAATTCAGACGCATTGGGCGAACGGGGTCCTGTCAGTATCACATCCAGATTTTCGATGGGAGATGTTTTAATGATTTCTTTCAGGGTAGCACGTCCTACAATATAAGAGGTAACACCCACATCATTATTGAGATCAAAAGCGTTTGCCTGTTTTGGTTTATGTAAGTCAAGGTCAATAAGCACTACTTTTTTCTTTGCCTTGGCAAGAATGGAAGCAGTATTGATAGCACAGAAAGTTTTTCCTTCTCCTGCAATAGAGGAAGTTACCAAAATAAGTTTACTCTGCACTTTAGGAGCAAAATAAGCAAGGTTAGTACGGATAACCCTGAAGGATTCACTCGTTTGTGACTGCGGATATTTATTTACAATCAGATAATCAGAAGCTGCTTCTTTACTGTTGCCTATCACACCAATGATGGGCAGCTCAGTAATATTTTTAAGGTCTTCTTTGTTCTGGATATAATTATAAAAAATCCCTTTAAAAAAGATGACCATAAGTGCCATGGCAAGTCCTGCGCCTAAGCCTGTTAAAATCGTTTTGGTTCTGATAGGTCTTATTATTCCGGTAGCATAGGAGGGTTCCAATATGAACTTATCAGCTACAATGGCTGCTTTTGCAATAATGGTTTGTGCGCGCGTTTCAAGCAGAAATTCATAAATCTTTGAATAAATTTCCACGTTACGGTTAATGTTTACAAGTCCACGCTGTGTAGTAGGCATTTGCCTGATGGCACCCTGATATTCACCCACCTGTGCACTCAGACTATTGATTCTGGATACCAAAGTTTTTCTCAGATTTAGCACAATACCCAGTATATTTTGCTTGAGGATTGCTATCTGGCTATCCACCTCTTTAACTAAAGGACTATTGGGAGTGTTGCTGAAAAGCAGATTGGTTCTTTTCTGTTGCATGGCGAATAACTCACTGAAAGAAGAAGATAAAGACGGGTCGTTTTGCTCCGCTAAAATGGAGGGAGAGATAGCCATGTTATCATTATAGCTGGATGTTAAATATTCATACATCATGTCAATTGACTTGAGTTGAATATTCAATTTTGCTTTTTCAGTATCAAATTCCACTACCCTTTGAAACAACACACTTTGCTCGCTTCCAAGGTTAAAAGTGTTTTTTTCTTTTTGGAACTGCTCGTAATTTCCTTCCACATTATTTAACTGCGCTTCCACTTCGCGCAATTGCCCTTCAATAAATTCCAGTGTATTTTCATTGATTTTAATATTTACCGATACACTGTTCTCAATATAATTATTGGTTAAAGTTTTAACAAAATCCACCGCTTTTTCCGGTACTTCATCTTCTACTGAAACCACTATTACAGTAGCACTCAGGTCTTTTTCGGCTTTGAGGGCATTCTGGTAATGCTTAACAAGCGAAGCGTGATCACGAAACTCAAACTCATAATTAATATCGCTGATGCGGGGATTGCGGCTTACCACATCTGAATCACCGGTAATAATAAAAGAGAATTTGGAATGAACAACAGGGTCGCCAAATTTGGCAACCTTGCTGAATTTAAAATCATCAGTGTTAACCTCAATTTTATAACGCTGATTATTTATAATCTGTAAATTAAATGGTGTATTATAAAGAGCCCTGTCTGAAACTTTACCTTCTACTTTAAAAGGAGCACGTTTATAAATTTCTCCGGTTTTCAATCGTCCTTTTATATAATAGGAGATATCCAGATTAAGATCATCCACAGTTTTATCAACCAATCGGGTTGATTTCAGTATCAGCATTTCATTTGCAATATCTTCTTTTTTAGGAGGGCTGGGCAGTGCTTCGCTTAAAGCATCTTTAAAAGCATCCTTAGGTTGCTTCACCAGAATTTTGGTAGATGCTCCGTAATATTTCGTGGCTTCATAAAGATAGGCAATGGATATTCCCAAACCCAGGCTTAAAAAAAGCACAAACCAGTACCAGTTTTTTCCAAGGGTCACCAAAGTGGTTTTGATATCCTTTTGATCAATTAAATTATTATTACCAATTATTTTTTTATTGTCCATATTTTAAGAGCAGCTATCAGTGAGTAACGGATTTTCAGAAAAATTATATACGGACATAATCTCTAAAAGTTGCAATTTTAAAAATGCATAAATTTTCTTAGGATTATCCGTCATCGTTTTCGGTGGCAAAAGTATGAATTACACAATCAACGAATTTCGAATTAAAAACGAATTTACGAATTAGTAAATTCGTACAGATTCGTAATTCGTTAATACTATATCATAATGTATAATTTTACCGCTGCAACAAATTTATTTGTTGCGCGTATATACATCGCATTCAAAAAAGGATAATATGAAAACAGCTTTGATTACCGGAGTAACCGGGCAGGATGGCGCCTATCTGGCGGAACTTTTACTTAACAAAGGTTATATGGTACACGGTATTAAAAGAAGAAGCTCTCTATTTAATACTCAACGCGTGGATCATTTGTATGCTGATGTGCATGAAAAAAATGTTCTCTTTAAGTTACATTATGGCGACCTCACTGATTCTGCCAACATCATCCGGATTATTGCTGATGTACAACCTGACGAAATTTATAACCTCGGT
Source organism: Bacteroidota bacterium (assembly GCA_031363705.1). GTDB lineage: Bacteria > Bacteroidota > Bacteroidia > AKYH767-A > OLB10 > JANLUX01. The sequence continues at coordinate 5,414 of JANLUX010000012.1, read as the reverse complement.
GCAATGTCTCATGTTCATGTGAGCTTTGGCTCTCCTGAATACACCGCTAATGCAGATGGTATCGGAACGCTTAGGGTGCTGGAAGCTGTTCGTATGCTTAACCTGACTAAAAAATGTAAAGTTTACCAGGCATCCACTTCCGAATTATATGGCTTGGTTCAGGAAATTCCTCAAAGGGAAACCACGCCTTTTTATCCACGTTCACCTTATGCTGTAGCAAAGTTGTATGCTTACTGGATTGTGGTTAATTACCGCGAAGCTTATGATATGTTTGCCGTAAATGGTATTTTGTTTAATCATGAATCCCCTTTGCGGGGAGAAACTTTTGTAACACGGAAAATTACCCGTGCCGTTGCCCGCATAGCACTTGGATTACAGGATTGTGTTTACATGGGTAACATTGATGCCAAACGTGATTGGGGTCATGCCAAAGATTATGTGGAAGCAATGTGGCTGATGCTGCAGCAGGATGTACCCGAAGATTATGTTATTGCTACAGGAACTACCACTTCAGTACGCGATTTTATGATTATGTCATTTAAAGAAGTAGGGATTGAAATAGCATTTGAGGGAGCCGATGAAAATGAACTTGCAGTAATTAAGAAATGCACCCATCCTGATTTTCAGTTAGAGACCGGTAAAGTGGTAATGAAAATTGATAAAACTTATTACCGTCCGGCAGAGGTTGAGCTATTGATAGGAGATCCGGCAAAAGCAAAAAAACAACTTGGATGGACACCTAAATATGATTTGCCAGCCATTGTAAAAGAGATGGTGGCTGCTGATGTTGATCTGTTTAAAAAAGACAAATACCTGAAAGAAGGAGGACACTCTATTATTAATTACCACGAGTAAAGAAAATTTAGGATTGGGGGATTTAGGATTTAAGGATTTAAATCCAACATTCAAATATATATTTATAATATGACAGAAGAAGAATTAAAAAAGAGAACTAAACTATTTGCGGTTAGAATATTTAATTTGGTTGATACATTTCCTTCCAAAAAAGCAAGTCAGGTTATTGCCTATCAAATTTTAAAATCATCCTCTTCTGTGGCAGCTAATTACAGAGCAGTGTGCAGAGCAAAGTCAGATGCTGATTTTTATAATAAACTAAAAATTGTTGATGAAGAAGCGGATGAATCTTTGTTTTGGTTAGAAATGATTACTGATGTAAATTTTCTATGCGATAAAAATGAGCTGCAATTATTATTAAAGGAGGCTGACGAGTTAGTATCCATATTTTCAGCATCAATAAGAACATTAAGAAATAAAACGAATACGGGAACACGTGGTTCTCTAAATCCCAAAATCCTAAATCCAAACATCCAAAAATGAATTTTAAGCGTGGATAAGAAAAGTAAAATATATGTTGCCGGGCACCGGGGTATGGTAGGTTCAGCCCTTGTGCGAAAACTAAAAGCCGATGGTTATTCTGATATTATTACACGAACTTCGGCTGAATTAGATCTGCGAAACCAGTCGGCTGTTCATCAGTTTTTTCAGCAGGAAAAACCGGAATATATTTTTCTTGCTGCTGCTAAAGTAGGAGGCATTGTTGCCAATAATACTTACCGGGCAGATTTTATTTATGAGAACCTGATGATTGAATCCAATGTGATTCATGCTGCCTATATATATAAGGTAAAGAAACTGTTGTTTTTAGGATCGTCATGTATCTATCCTAAGATGTGCCCTCAGCCCATCAAAGAAGAATACATATTGAGTGGCTACCTTGAGCAAACTAACGAACCCTATGCCATTGCTAAAATAGCCGGGTTGAAAATGTGTGAAGCATACAAAGACCAGTATGGTTGCAATTTCATTTCAGCCATGCCCACCAATTTATATGGTCCGAATGATAACTATGATCTCCAGAATTCTCATGTATTGCCCGCGTTGATTCGTAAGTTTTATGAAGCCAAAGAAAAAAATATTGATACCGTAGAAATCTGGGGAACCGGTAAACCACTGCGTGAATTTCTCCATGTTGATGACCTTGCAGATGCCAGTCTTTTCTTAATGCTGAACTACGATGGAAGGGAGCATGTTAATGTAGGTACAGGTGTAGATATCTCCATAGCCGACCTGGCTGCACTTATAAAAGGAATTATGGGTTACCCAGGCAAACTCCTTTTTAACAGCGACCGCCCTGACGGCACTCCACGTAAATTACTGGATGTTTCTAAAATTCACGGGTTAGGGTGGAAGCACACCATTGCACTTGAGCAAGGCATTCATCAGGTTTGTGCCGCCTTACAGGATAAAAATTTTTCATTTAATAAAGTCTAAATCGTATTCAACTTCATTCATTCATTATATATAGGTATATAATGACAGGAATGTGGAGTCAGTTTTTATTTCATCAGCTTTTGCTTTTTTAGAAAGCTTATTTACAATCAACCGGAAACGTTATTTCAAATAGAATTAAATTTTTTTTAAAATTGAATTTGCCGGATTGATTAAAAAATGATTAGGCAACAAAAACCGTGAACACTTTTTTTATCCAAAAACCCTGTTCAGATAATGAATGAAAGTGATGACTAATACCATTAGCTAATATAAAATAAACCAAATTTCCCCTCTCCTTGGGAGAGGGGTCGGGGGTGAGGCGAAAAGAAAAAGACTGTTTTATATTAGCTAATGGTATAATTAAAAAGCATAACCAAATTTACTTCAACATCTTCAACACTTCAATACTACAACAACTTTAAAAAAAACACATTTCCCAGAGGTAATAACTTCGTAGTGTCCAGTGAAGTTAAATTTTTTTACAAGCAATGCAAATCAATTTTTCAAAAAAAAATTTTTTCACATAAAGATTAAAAAAAATGAAATTGGCTGATAAGTTGCTGTTGGTTTCTCCTCCAAAATCCGGCTTTTGCCCTCCTTTTTTGAGTGTTAACAAGTTTTTTTTAAATAATTTGTAAAAAAAACTTGCACATGTCGATATAGCATCTTACCTTGTGCACCGAATTAAGCCTCTGTCTCGTTAATTCAAAGTAGAATCTCCTTCGTGCAATCAGTAAAAATCCTTAAAAAAGGACAGTATCGTTGTCTGCGTAATGTAGATTAAAATGAAAGAATAGGGCTGAAAAACAAGTAATTGAAAAAAAAACTTGCATAAACTGTAAAATCTTCATAATATTGAAACATAATTACTCTTATTACGCAAAATCTTACTCTTTTCCCTCTTTATCCCGCTAAGATTTATTACACTCGTTAAAACTTAAACTCATACATAAAATGACAAACAACTACTCGATTACACACAATCGTTCAGGTTTACCACAGCAAGTACTACGCTTGGTTTTCTCTCTGTTAATCCTCATAGGGTTATCGTCAGCAATCCATGCTGCAAACATCTCTTCTACTCCACAGGGTGGATTATGGAACCAGGGAAATACCTGGGTTGGAGGTAACGTACCTGCAGCGTCTGACGCTATTACTATTGTTGACGGCTCTGTAGTTACCGTTGATTTTGCGGTTACCGTTTCCTCATTAACAATAGGACAGGGAGCCTCCGGTGTTTTGCAGTGGAATGGTACTGCAAACACAATGACCATTAATGGTAACCTGCTGGTTAATCCAGGGGGTTTATTTGCCTGTTACACTTCAAGTGTGGCCGCAGTGCAACTTAACCTTACCGGAAATCTTACGAATAACGGTACCGCTAATTTAGCCCTTACTACCCTTTTGACTTTTGGTGCTTCAACACAGACCATCAGCGGTACAGGTAATTTTATTGGTAATGGTACGGCTGGAATTATCCGATTCTGGCAAAATTCAAATCCGAGCAGTGTAGTTATCAATACAGCACAAAACCTTATTTTAACTCAACAGGCTAATATTTTCGGTTCTGTTACAACCAACGGTAAATTAATAATTGATAATACCGCCCAGGTTTACGGACAATCTTTAAATCTTAGCGTAGCCAATGTGGCTCTTACCACAATGGGAACATCTACCATTAACCTTGCTCCGGTAATTTTCGGAGCTTCGGTAACGCCCTATGCAAATTTATTAGTAGCTACTGTAAATTCAAGATATTTTAATGGTAATAATGTTTATTTGTGTACCGTTGGTGGAACATTTAGTGCGAGCCAACCTACTCACAATACTGCCGGTTCAATCAATTCTACCAGCGGTCCTGAGCTTTTATGGATCGGAACCCTTGGTACTTTAGGTAATCCATTTTCAGTTAGTGCTACAATTACTGTAGGTACACAGGTTTTTTATGGAAACAATCTTTATGTGGTTACTGCTTCTGCGACTGCTCCATCTAAATCAGCTCCTCCAGTTCATACTTTAAGTACTGCGGTAAGCGGAGGAACCACTTTTCTTTATGTAGGAACTGTAGCAAAAGCCTCGGTTAATTTCAATGCCTCAGCCACTTTAAACGTACGCAGCGTAACACTCACTGATCCCGGTTCAGGTTATTCTTCAGCACCCACTATTAGCTTTAATGCCGTAAGTGGTTCTGCCATTTCTGTCACTCCTTTAGCCTCGGTTGTTTATATTCAGCAAATTGCAGGTCCTGCCAATAGTTTAATGCTTAAAGCAACCAATGCAACTTTCAGTATAGGTACCGGAGCATCCATACTTACTATTAACAGTACACAGGGCGCTACTGCCTTTTCGGGAGTGGGCGCTATTTCAACTTCGAATGGAGGGGTAAATTATACAATTGCTCCCACAGTTGGTTTTGGACTTCCAACTGCCATTAACCTTATGACAGATGTGGGTGCAAGTGGTGGAACCGGATATATTGCTGTACCTACTGTTTTCGTTGGACCACCTCAGATTACGGGCGGAACACAGGCAGTGGCTACTGCAGTGGTAGCCGGTGGAAAAGTGGTTTCGGTTTATATTACAAACGGTGGTTCCGGTTATACCACATGGCCGACTTGTACAATACCAGCGCCCACAGGACCAAGCCCTACAACAGCAAGTGTAGGTACTTTGCCGGCAACTGCAATAGCCACTGCTACTGCTAATATAGGAAGCAACGGACAGTTAACCAGCTTCACCATGGGGCAGGCTGGTTACGGTTATACTGCTGCGCCCACCGTGTTTATTGGTACTACCAGCGGGAGCGGTCCTCTATTAGGAGGTACTTTTTCTTCAGTAGCGACATCGCCTACTGCACGTATAGCCTTATATAACCTTACTTATTCTATGTTTACCAGTATTGATCCTGTATCAAACCCTGCTGTAACAGCTGGAGCTGAAATACCTGCAAGCAACCGGATAAATGCACTAACTGTCGGTAATACTCTGGCTGTTGGAACCGGTTTGAGTGGTATCGGAGCTAACTTTGCAAGAGTTACTTTAGCCGCTAACCTGGATTTAATGTCTTCTTCAGCTCTATCATTACCTACGAGCACTGTTACATCGCCTTCCATTCTTAATTT
>JANLUX010000038.1:0-5231 GCA_031363705.1 Bacteroidota bacterium | reverse complement strand
CTGATAAAACAAAAAGTTGGTGAAACTGCCGACCGCATTCAGCAATATGTATTTAGTCACTTCGGCATTTCGGCAGAAAAGCAATCGCAACTACTTAAAGACCAGCAAAGCTCCGTTACTGGTTTTGTACATACAATGGTCGGCTCACTGGCTTATGGTTTCACCAGTTTCATTTTGATGTTGGTGTATATTTTTCTTTTGCTTTATTACCGCATTCATATCAAAAACTTCATCCTCAAACTTTCTCCACCTGCTCAACAATCCGAAATGGAGCAGGTAATTCATAGCACTACACATGTATCGCAGCAGTACTTGTTGGGGCTTACTAAAATGATTGTGTGCTTATGGATTATGTATAGCATTGGCTTTTCCATATTGGGAGTCAAGAACGCTATCTTTTTTGCCATCCTTTGCGGCCTGCTCGAAATTGTTCCGTTTATTGGAAACATCACCGGCACTATCATTACTGTATTAGTAGCTGCTGTGCATGGCGCGGGTTTTCCGATGCTTGGCGGTATTGTAATTACTTACGGAGTGGTGCAATTAATACAGGGCTGGGTGCTGGAACCACTCATCGTAGGTCCACAGGTAAAAATTAATCCTTTGTTCACCATCTTAGCATTGGTGCTGGGCGAAATAGTGTGGGGCATTCCCGGTATTATTCTCGCTATTCCACTTACCGCCATGTTTAAAATTATATGCGACCATATTGAACCCCTAAAACCGTATGGCTTTTTGATAGGCCAAATTGAAACAGTAAAGGCTGAATCAGGTTTTACTAAAAAGGTAAAGAGCTGGTTTAAATAGCTATGGAAATTCTCATTCTCTACTTTAAACTCGCTGCTGGAATCGGTTTGTTCCTCTTTGCCATATATCTGCTGGAGGAATCGTTGAAAAACCTTACGGGGCGAAATTTTAAGCTCTTCCTTCAGCGCATTACCAAAAACAGGATGAGCGCTGTAGGAGGCGGAGCAATAGTAACGGGGGTGCTCCAAAGCAGTTCGATGGTTTCGCTGATGGTGCTGGCTTTTGTGGGGGCAGGAGTATTTACCATGAAAAATGCGATGGCTATTATTCTCGGTGCAAACCTCGGCACCACGCTTGATAGCTGGGTAGTAGCCACGCTTGGGTTCAAGGTAGATATAGAAGTAGTGGCATACCCCGTTGTTTTCTTAGGGGGGATGCTTCTTATTCTTTTTGGCAACCGAAAGAAAATTAAATACATCGCTTATTTTCTTTTCGGCTTTGTATTGTTTTTCATTGTGCTTTATTTTTTGAAAACGGCTATGGAAGGGCAGGTGAAAACGTTTGACTTTTCGAAATATGCGGAAATGTCACTGGCGGTTTTTCTGCTCATCGGGTTTATCATTACATTGCTTGTGCAATCGAGCTCTGTGACTATGGCGCTTACGCTTAGCGCGCTTCATGCGGGGGCTATCACCTTCCCACCAGCTGCAGCCATAGTGCTGGGCTCCGAAACAGGCACTACCATTAAAATATTGGTGGGATCTATAGGAGGCAACGCTTCGAAAAAGCGGGTGGCACTCGGTAATTTCTTTTTCAATATATTTCTCACAGTATTAGCTTTTGCCTTGCTGAAACCAACCCTGCTACTGATAACCGATATCTTTAAAATCAAAGATCCGCTCATTGGCTTAGTTACCTTTTCAACTTTGATCAATGTAATCTCCATTGCTATTTTTCTTCCCTTTCTCAATCCATTCGCAAAACTCCTTGAAAAGTTCTTTAAAGATACCGATGCCTCGGCTGCGGCTTTTATCGGGCTTGCAAATGTTAAAGAACCTGTTACAGCACTGGATTTATTTCGTAGAGAAACGGAATATTTTATTTATAACTCCATGCTTTTTAATCTGTCTAAATTTGAGATTGATATGAAATTGCTACAGGAAAATCCGGATTTTAAAAGCATCAATGAAAAAAGAAAATTTTTTTCAAAGACATCCGAAGAAAAGTATGAGTTCCTGAAACAATTGCAGGGCGAGTTGCAGGCATTTTATTTAGTGCTGAGAACAAAATTGCAGGATGAACAATACGCTCAACTCAACCAATTAATTTCTTCCGTTCGCAACGCTATGTATTCTGTGAAAAGCATTAAGGATATAGGAAGTAACATCACCAACCTTAGCCGTTCATCAAAAGATATCAAGTTTGATTTCTTTATCAGCAACAAAAAAGAAACCGAAGATTTATACCAACAGTTTAATGCTTATCTCACACAGCACGAAAAGGCGACTTTCGAAAAGCTTCAGAGCCTTTATAATAATATACAGAACAACTATAGTTCCGCTCTCAATAATTTTTACAAAGAGGCGCAACTGGCTCCGATTGAAGATATAGATATTACCACGGTTATTAACTTTAACCGTGAGCTTTTTACTTCGAATAAGGCAATGCTGATAGCTGTAAAAGATTTTTTATTGGAAGAAAAACAGGCGGAGGATTTTAATGAAATACCATTAATTCCTTAGGAGGTTGAGCGTCATCCTGTAGCTGCAATACGAACCTAAAACAATAGAATTATAATTTTTGAAGCAATGAAGCACTTACAAAATATTTTAAAAACAGAGAAGATGCTATTAATGTTCTATTGGAAAAACCCGCACGGGCTTACACCCTGCCACTTTTCATAAACTTCACGTTGAAATTAAGAAGCTGAATGCTTTTTTTGAGTTAATAAAATTTTGCTCAAAAGACTATAATCAAAAGTATTTTCTTTCCATAAAAAATAACATGACAAACATCAGTTCCCGCGATGATGTTTATCAGAAATTTATCTTCTAAGAGTGCTCAACTTTGCAGTGTAATAATTCAGTTACAAATTAATTCCAAAAAAATGAAAACTAATGCAGAGTTACAGAAAGATGTTCAGGATGCCATCAAATGGGAACCGTTATTGAACGCAGCGGAAATTGGTGTTACAGCTAAAGATGGTGTTATCACCCTAACAGGTGTTGTTGACAATTATGTCAAGAAATCAGAAGCAGAAGATGCAGCTAAAAATGTAGCGGGTGTAAAAGCTGTGGTCGAGAAAATTGAAGTTAAATACCCCAGCATTTGGGATAAAAAAGACGACAACGAAATTGCTACTGAAGTAGTAAATGCATTTATGTGGAATTGGAAGGTTCCTAACGACAAAGTAAAAGTAAAAGTTGAAAACGGATGGGTCACCCTCGAAGGAGAGTTGGTATGGAACTATCAAAAGGAAGCTGCAAAAAATGCAGTTAGAAATCTTTCAGGCGTAAAGGGTGTATCAAACGATATCAAAATTAAAGCTGAAACACAAGACCAAATTGAAAAAAAGGATATAGAAAATGCCCTTGCACGTAATTGGTCCTTGGATCGCCACCATATTCAGGTAAAAGTTTCAGGCAATAATGTGGTGTTAATTGGTTCAGTTGATTCATGGTATCAGAAGGACGAAGCCGGACGAATAGCATGGAATGCACCTGGAGTTAAAACAGTAGTTAATGAATTGCATGTTGAATATGATTATTCATTAGTGGATTAAAATAACGCAAATAAAAACGGGAGGAATTTTCTTCCCGTTTTTTTTGTACATATTTTCAATTTACTGCCTAATAGTATCGGTTTTTGGAGAAGTGCAAGTGACAATTGAAAAAGTTGTGAGCACATTTTGAACGCTTGATGTGGCATTTAGCAATTCGGACATTGGTGGCGAACCAAATGATATATCATGAAGCATACAATTATTCAGGTAACTCAATACCTACTGCAATGAATAAAATGTGTGAATCATGTAACTTATATCTGGAATTGTGTATGCATTCCAGAGTTAATAGACTCATCTTTACCACTAAAAATTGATGATGATTTTTCATAGCCTCTTGCTCATAAGTATATGATTGAAAAAATAATTTCCTGGTCAATTCATAACCGCTTTTTTGTGTGGTTGGGGATTATCATGATTATCGTGGGAGGCGTTTATTCGATTTACAAAACTCCGGTTGATGCTATTCCTGATTTGTCGGAGAACCAGGTTATCGTTTTTACAGAGTGGATGGGGCGCAATCCACAAATTATGGAAAACCAGGTTACCTATCCGCTGGTATCGAATCTGCAGGGCATTCCGAAAATAAAATCTATTCGAGCTGCATCCATGTTTGGAATGAGTTTCATTTTCGTTGTGTTCAATGATGATGTGGATATTTATTGGGCGCGTACACGTGTTTTGGAACGATTGAATTATGCGCAAAAGTTTTTACCGCCCGGAATTACTCCATCACTTGGTCCTGACGGAACAGGTGTTGGTCATGTGTTCTGGTACACCCTTGATGCGCCTAATTATAATCTTGGTGAGTTGCGGGCTTTGCAGGATTGGTATATAAAATTTGCACTGCAACATGTAGATGGTGTGAGCGAAGTTGCTTCGTTCGGTGGTTTTCAGAAACAGTACCAAGTTTCAATCAACCCCTACAAACTTTTGTATTACAACATTACGATGATGGATGTTTCCAAAGCTGTTTCAGCAAACAACAAAGATGTTGGCGGAAGTTTGTATGAGTTTAATGATGCTGGATTGATGGTGCAGGGACTTGGCTATATCGAAGATATTGAGGACATCAAAGAAATTGCTGTCGGCACTTATAAATCTATACCTGTTAAATTGAGTGATGTTGCTACAGTGCAGATGAGCAGCGATTTGCGTTTGGGAATTACAGAGCAGAACGGAGAAGGAGAAGTGGTGGGTGGAATAGTTGTGTCGCGTTACGGAGAAAATGCAAAAGATGTGATTGAGCGCGTGAAAATAAAAATGAAAGATGTGGAAATGGGTTTGCCTGAAGGAGTGAAATTCAAAATTGCTTATGACAGGAGCGATTTAATTCTTGCATCAATAGATACACTCAAAGAAGCACTCCTCGAAGAAATTATAATTGTTTCAATCATTGTGATGATTTTTATGTTCCATTTCCGAAGCGCGCTGGTTGCTATCATAGCAATTCCACTTTCTGTTTTAATAGGTTTTATGCTGATGAAATTTTTCGGAGTCACATCAAACATAATGTCTTTGGGAGGTATAGCACTTGCGGTTGGCGATTTGGTGGATGCAGGTATAGTAATGACGGAAAATACATACAGGCAATTGACAAATAAAGTACTTCATATTGATGAAGGAAATAAATAATATTAACTATTTAAAAGACCCGCATATGAAATACGAAAGAGCTTTCTGTAGAAGAAAGAATCGGGAT
>JANLUX010000023.1:0-3959 GCA_031363705.1 Bacteroidota bacterium | reverse complement strand
TGTTTATGTTGTGCCTTTTTTGTTTTTTTCTCAAAAAACACTTTTTAACTAAGCTTGTTTGTTTTTGTATAAAACTCCAACAACGGCTAAAAATGTGTTTGAATTTTGGAGATGCTATTCGTCATTCAGGAAGAAACTTGTCAAATAGTTGTAAGGTGTTAGTAAAACGACAAGAGTTGTTTTAAAAGGGAAAAAGCTTATCTGTTTCAAACAATCACCTCAGGATATCAAAATGTGTTGTTTCATATATGACAAGTTTCCCCCTGAATGACGGACCCCCTGAACGGAATGTAAAGCACAAATCAAAACTCTATCCTGAAGCAATGCGAACTGTTTTTATAGCTATAACTCACATTGAATCCATAATAATTGCAAACTTGCTTAACAATTGCCAAACCCAAGCCAAGAGACTCGACAGAAGTATTGAATTTAGTAAAACGATTAAAAAGCTGACTTTCATTTCCAGCGAGTGAAGCACCAGAATTACAAATCGAAAAATATTGTTCATCAAACTTAATTTCTATTATTCCTCCATTAAGATTATAACGAATTGCATTTTGAATAAGGTTTGAAAAAAGAATTTCTGCAAGCAATGAATTAATTTGTTTTACCGGGTTAGCAGCATATTCTTTTTTAATAGAGAGATTTTTTAGTTTAATATGCTCTTCAAAATTTAAAATGATTTTATCAAGCAAGGTTGAAAGAGCAATATCTTCAGAACCTTCAAACTGGCGGTTTTCAATTTTTGAAAGCAGTAATAATGATTTGTTAAGTTGCGATAATTTATTCGCAGAGTTTTCTATTTCCTGGATCAATTGCATATCATCTGCGGATACATTTTTTGACTGAATTAACAAATCAATTTTTGTTTTGATTATTGCCAAAGGGGTTTGCATTTCGTGGGATGCATTTTCAGTGAATTGTTTTTGACTATTATAATCACTCAGCATTTTTTCAATCATTTTATTCAATGCTGCATTCAGCTCAGAAAATTCTTTGATCCGGGTTTTGCTAAAAACATTTGGTCGCATGTCAGCAAATGAAAGCACATTCAACTTTGAAAGCGACTCATTAAATGGTTTCCATAATCTTCGTGAAAGAATCCTGTTTACCGTCAGAAATCCAATCATCATAAAACCAAATAAAACAATCAACGCTTTAGCAATGCCTGTTGCCAATTCATCCGATTCAATAACCGAACGTGTAATGGTTATCTTAAACTGTTTTCCCTGCTTTTCAAACAAAGTGATCAATTGCCTGTATGGAATGATCTCATTGTCCAATGAATCAAAAAGCTCAACATCTGAAAAAGAATTTTTTACAGAATTATTTTTTAACTCTTCAATAATAACATTTCCATCACCATAGTAATATGAAAAGGATTCCTTAGTTTTTCCTCCATCAAAAGTTTTTATAACGAGATTTTTTTCTTTAATGATGGATTCATCCGTGCTTTCGCGTATTTGCCAGTAAATAATCTCATAAACAAAAAAACCTGAGATAATAATTACAGGCAATAACCATAACACATAATAAAAAGTAGATTTATTGAGAAGCTTCAATTTGTTTTAAAATTATATCCTATTCCATACACCGTTTGAATATAATCAGGCGCACCTTTCTCCATTATTTTCCTGCGAAGATTTTTGATATGTGTATAAAGAAAATTATAAGTATCAGCCTGGTCAATATTATCTTCCCAAAGATGTTCTACTATCGCGCTCTTGGATATAACGCGATTTTTATTCGCCAAAAAATAAATCAACAAATCATATTCTTTTAAAGTTAATGTTAACTCTTTATCATTCACCCACGATAGTTTCGCTCCGGCATCCACCTTGATCTCGTTATAGGTAATAACATTACTTCCTTCAAAATTCTTTCTCCTGAAAAGAGCTTGTATCCGTGCATTCAATTCGGGTAAATGAAAAGGCTTGGTGAGATAATCATCAGAGCCTAACTGCAATCCATTCAGCTTATCATCGAGTGAATCCTTTGCGGAAATAATGATAATACCGGCTTTTGATTTCAACTCTTTCAACTCTTCTATTATTTGCAATCCATTGCCATGCGGAATTGTAATATCCACCACTATGCAATCATAATCATAACGCGTTATTTTATCCGAAGCTTTTTTATAATCAGCAGCCGTTTCACATAAATAACCTTCAGCAGAAAGATATTTAACAATAGCATCCAACAATTGCGGCTCATCTTCGATGATTAAAATTTTCATATGTTTCCCTTGTTTAAAAATAAATTTAACATTCTGTTGAAAATTTGAGTCTATTTGAGCTGATCCATATACATTCCTATAGTTTTCTCCAATCCATAATATAACGCATCACTGATCAAAGCATGCCCGATGCTTACTTCATCCAGGTTAGGTATAATGCGATGGAAGTAATTGAGGTTTTCAAGGTTTAGATCATGTCCTGCATTAACACCTAATCCAAATTGATTGGCAAGATTGGCTGTTTCAAGATAAGGCTTGATGGCAGTGGCAGGATCGTTACTATATTTTTTTGCGTAAGCCTCCGTATATAATTCAATGCGGTCAGTCCCTGTTGCTTTTGCACTTTCCATCAATTGAGGTTCCGGCTCCATAAAAATGGAAACACGCATGCCGTTTGATTTTAATAACCTGATAATTTGTGCTAAGAATGATTGATGTTGTATAGTATTCCACCCTGCATTCGAAGTAAGCACATCAGGCGGATCAGGAACCAATGTTACCTGCGTTGGTTTAACCTGCATCACCAAATCAATAAAAAAAGGAGAAGGAAATCCCTCAATATTAAATTCTGTGGTTACCGCTTTCTTCAGTTCATACACATCACTCACACGTATGTGGCGTTCATCAGGGCGCGGATGCACTGTTATTCCGTCAGCTCCGAAACGCTCAATACTGGTTGCTGCTTTAATTACATCAGGAATATTTCCCCCGCGTGCATTTCGCAGGGTAGCAATTTTGTTAATGTTTACGCTGAGTTTAGTCATGCAATAGTGTTTAAAGTTTTGAGTTTAAAGTTGCTGACGCAAGATTACAAAAGGCTTATGAAAATTGGAGACGATAACGTGAAACTTGAAACTTTAGACTTTAAACTTCCTTTGCGTAAGTTTGCTCCGGATAAAACCAAATGGATTTAACTTACGTAAAATAAGAAGTTAAAACTACATCAATGTTTGCGGCAAAGCTCATACACGATACTATTCCCCCACTTAAACCAAGTGATAAGGTTAGCCGTGCCTTAACCTGGACCGAAGAGCTGAACGTTAATTTCTTGCCTGTTACCAATGGTAAACAATATTTCGGTCAGATAAGCAGAAAAGCTTTGCTCTCACATAATAAACCCGGTATTTTAATTTCAGATATTTTAACTGAGTTAAAAACTGAATTTGTGTATGAGAATCAGCACGTATATGATGTAGTCAAATTTGCTTCTATTTATAAATCGGATATTATTCCGGTGCTTGATGAGCAACAACAATACATGGGGCTTGTAACCATAAAAGACCTGGTAGATTATTTCGCTCTGAGTAAATCAGTTTATATGCCTGGCGGAATCATCACTATTGAGCTAGCTCTTTCCAGTTATGTGTTATCGCAAATTGCCCAGGTGGTTGAAGCTGACAATGCACATATTCTAAGTACCAGCATTGCCCCCTCGGCTAATCCTCAAATGGTGGAGCTTACTATCAAAGTTGATAAAATGGATATCAGCAGAATACTGGCTTATTTTTACCGGCTTAACTATAATGTAACAGGTTCCTACAATCAAAGCGAGTTTGCCGAAGATCTAAAAGACCGCTATGATTCTTTAATGAATTATCTCAGCATTGGCTAAGTTATTTTTTCGTGGCAGAGTTCACCACAAAGACACAGCGCCACAAAGTGTCATTAATATTTACCGTTTATTACCTGAGTCAGTGAATCATTGTGACAACAAAAATTTTTA
>JANLUX010000010.1:0-11094 GCA_031363705.1 Bacteroidota bacterium | reverse complement strand
TAGGCAACAAAAACCGTGAACCACTTTTTTTATCCAAAAACCCTGTTCAGATAATGAATGAAAGTGATGACCAACCATTAGCTAATATAAAATAGACCAAATTTCCCCTCTCCTTGGTAGAGGGGTCGGGGGTGAGGCGAAAAGAAAAAGACTGTTTTATATTAGCTAATGGTATAAAAGATCAAAAGATTCTTTCGATTCAATAACTTTTCTAATTATAATTAAAAAGCGCTTGCTAATATCATCAGCAAGCGCTTTGTTTTATGCATTAATAATTGTTAATCTGTAATCACAAGCTTTTTACAAACGCTTCCTTTGTTGCTCTCAATTTTCATTTGATAAATACCAGGAGCTTGTGCAGAAAGGTCAAGACTCTCATGCAAAGTTTGTGCAGTATATTGTCTCTCCATCACGATATTTCCCAAAGCATCAGTGATTGTTAACCTGATATTTTCAGTCTCAGCACTGCGGATATTTAATTTAAAAATTCCATTGCCCGGGTTTGGATAAACTTCAATATTATTTTCAAATGCATTCACATTTATTGCTGTTGCATCTTCAACACTTATATCATCCACATACAAATCATTTTCATAATCAGTAATATTTCTGAATTTTATAATGGCTGCATTAGTAGAGCTAAATGGTTGAAGACTGATTAATTCCTGTCTCCATTGACTTGCAGTAGGTACAAATTGAATGGTTGAAAATGTCGGAGTCGTTGTTGTTAAGTTAGTGTTGAACTTTTTATAAATCGAAGTAAATGTTGCACCGCAATCAATGCTTATTAAAACTTCTAATGTGTCAGAAAACGTCTGAGGACCTGTAGGATCAGTGTAAAGCTGATAAGCAACCCAAAACTTCAGAACAGGAGCGTTAAGTGTGGTGATGTCAAGATTAGGTATTACCAACTCATCAATTTCACCGTTTGCTGCGTAATCATAATTATTAATATACATCACACCGGCACCGGAATGTGTTCCCGCATTGTTACGGTCCCATGTAGTGGCACCATCAGGATTATATAAATTATAATTGGTGGGAGGAAATGTAACAGCATTAAAGCTTTGTGCAATGGGTGCAGCCTGACCAGCCCCAAGCACGTTGAATGCAATAATCACTGTATCATTTGAGGGATTAGGATCAGCAACACTATTTGGCAATGTCGTAAAAGAAGTAAACGTATGCGCACCAAGTGTTGTGTTCATTGATGAAAGCGTAACATTGGCGGTTGCAAGTGATGCCAGACTGCCTGTCCATGCATAGGTTTGTACAGCTCCGTTATCAAGTTGATAATTAATAGTGGCGGAAGTAAGCGCTGCACTGCCCCAGTTCCTGATTGTAACAACCGGAACAAAAGTGGTATTGCAGGTGGATGGTGTTGGGGTAACCACTGCAGAAGCTCCTGCATCGTTAACATTAAAAACTCCAACACCAGGGGAATTGATAATGGTTGGATAAAAAGTATTAAGTGCTGCGTTCATTCGTGTAGCCTGTCCTTGTGTAAACATGTTCATACAGTTATCATCGGTATAATCCATATAATTCATAAACATTATTCCCGGTGAAGTAGCTGTGCAGGCATCAGTAGCAGGAAAAGGTAAGCAACCAAAATTCAAATCAGCCTGGTTTGGCGTATCATTTACCTGATCACTTCCGCTACATGATCCGCCATCATCAGCCCAGATATGAAACAGGTTAAAGCAATGTCCAATTTCGTGGGTTGTTGTTCTGCCTAAATCATAAGGAGGTGATACCGTTCCCACTCTTCCAAAAGCATCATAGACACACACATATCCAAACGTATTACTGGGTGCTGAAGTCGGAAACTCTGCATAACCCAGCAAACCTCCGCTCAGGGGGCATACCCAGATGTTGAGATAAGTAGTAACATCCCATGCATCATCACCACCCTGTGCAGTAAATTTAACAGCGTCATCATCAATAAAAGCAGTAACCCCTGTTGATACTCTCACAATTCCGTTGGTCGGATTCCCATTTGGATCTCTTCGTGCAAGTACGAAACGATAAGGCATGTTGCCTGCAAGTGATTGCCACACAGCAGGAGTGTTTACTGAGTCAGCATTTGTTCTTCCCCAGTCTTCGTTTAAAACATCAATCTGAGACATCACCTGTGCATCAGAAATGTTTTGAACGGGCGTATTGTACACCACATGAACCACAACAGGTATAGTATCCGGTGCTGTGCTCATCATCTTTTTTCCAGCCTGGTCAGCAATCCATTTTTGCATCATTCCTTCTCCTTTTTGAAACGATTTAGCATATCCGGGTTTGTTTTGCAACAGCCATTGATGATGCTCCATTGTGCCGCAACGATTTGGTGTTTGTGCATTTAATTGTAATGCAGTAATCGTAACTGCAATAGTCATTAGCGTTTGTTTAAGTGTTCTCATTACTTTATTTATTGTTTTAGATACAAATGATTAATATTTCTACTCAGGATATTTAAGTTCTATCAATGAAAGAGAGATAATCTTTTATTCCCATCCATTGGCAAGCACATCTGCAATATGGATTACCTTTAAAGGATTACCGGATTTGGTAAGTACACCTTTCATATGCATCAGGCAATTCATATCCGTACTGATGATGTACTCAGCCTTGGTTTTTTCCACACTGCGGATCTTTTCATTGGCTAACCCCACAGCCAGCTTCTCAAATTTATAAGACATATTGCCACCGAAACCGCAACAAGCCTCTGCCTCATCCATCTCAACTAAATTCAATCCTTTTACTTTGCTTAAAAGTGTGCGAGGTGCATCTTTAATTTTTAATTCGCGTAAAGCATTGCACGCATCATGAAAGGTAGCTGTAGCATTCAGCGTAGCTCCCACATCAGTTACATGCAACACATTCACCAGGAAATCTGAGAATTCATAAATATGTTTTTGCACTGATTTATATTCATTATGCAAAGCAGTGTTGTGAAACAGGGATACATAACTATTCTTAATTGTGGAAACACAGGATGAAGCCGGAGCAACGATATAACGTTCGTCCTGGAATTCGTGAATAAGCTTCTCTCCTACTTCCTTGCAATGATCCCAATAACCATTTTCAAAAGCCGGTTGCCCGCAACAGGTTTGCTCCGGATTATAATTTACACCACAGCCCAATCGCTCCAGCACCTTAATCATATTGTTGGCAACCTCAGGAAAAAACTGGTCAATATAACAGGGAACAAAAATATCTACAATCAAGAGGATTTTATGATTTGGGATTTACGATTTAGGATTTGCAAAATAATCACGACAATTTTTAAACTCCAACTTTTATTTTTACTTTGCTGATGGCAACATTTACCTTAGTGAGCAAAAGTAATCCAATAATAAAAAACGAAGCAAGCACCACGATGGAATTTCGCATACTGCCTGTTATTTCATTGATATAACCAAACATAAAAGTGCCAAGCACAGTGCCTACTTTATCACACACATCATAAAAGCTGAAGTACGAAGCATGATCAATTGTTTCGGGTAGCAGCTTTGAATAGGTGGAACGTGATAGTGATTGTATTCCGCCCATCACTAAACCAACCACTGCTGCTATTGCAATAAACATGTTTTGTTCGTTTACACCAAAACGCTTGTCGCAAAACCAGGCAGCAACGCATATCAATACCCATGTGACTATTGCATAACTCAATGCACGGATGTTACCATATTTTCTGGAAAGAGAGGAAAACAAATAAGCACCGCCAATGGCAACAAATTGTATGATGAGTATAACAACAATCAGTATAGAAGAATCAAGTTTTAATTCGCTGGCGCCAAATAGTGAAGCTACATACATCACTGTTTGTGTTCCCATGTTATAAAAGAAAAACGAAAAGAGGAATTTTTTTAATCGTGGCGTGTGTTTAAGCTCGCCCCATACTTTTTTGAGTTCAACATAACCTTTGGTAAAAATATTTCCCTTCGGCTTTCTGTTAAAAGGATTGTCAGGCAGATAAGTGAATGTAATCTGTGCAAAACAAAACCACCACACACCTACCAGCAAAAAAGCAAGCCGTGTGGCATATCCGCTTTCAATGTTGCCATACCATTGTGGAAACATAATCATTGTTAAAGAAAATATCAACAACAACGAACTGCCTATATATCCCAATGAAAAACCTTTTGCAGAAACACGGTCCTGGTCAACAGGGTTGGCAATCTCAGGCAGAAAAGCATTATAAAAAACAATACTGCCGGCATAACCAATGGCTGCAAGCACTGATCCAAATACTCCTATCCATAATGTATCAACACCTTTAAAAAAAAACAAAGAGGAACAGCTTAATGCGCCCAGCGTACTGAAGAAAAACATAAAACGTTTTTTATTGCCGCTGTAATCAGCCATTGACGACAGCATGGGAGATATGGCAGCAATCAATAAAAAAGCAATAGAGATGGAATAGGTCTGTAATGAATCGCTGTTGAAAACACGTCCCAGGAAATAAACATCCTTATTACCATCATGCGTGGTTACAGCATTAAAGTAGATTGGAAATAAGGCAGAGGTGATCACCAATGAGTAAGCAGAATTTGCCCAATCATACAATGCCCATGCATTAATAATTTTTTTATTGCCTTTGATTGGTTCGTTCATAGAGTGTAAATGATGGCATTAAATATAACCAATCAGCTATAGCCCAATTTTACAATACAATAATTTAATCAACAATTAATTTTGGTTTTAACCAGCACTGCGCCAGGTTTATAATTATGATTTATTCTTATCCGTTTTACTTTGCTTTTTTGATCCCTCGTATAATTCAAACCGCATAAACTTACACTCTAAACCTCCGTTAAAAACGGTAAACCTGCGTGATGCATGCAAGCCGATTTGTTTTGCCGCTTCTTTATTACTTGTAATAATCCATGCAGTGTAACCCTTGTACCGTTTCTTTAAAACATCACCGATATCCTTATACAATTCGCCTAATTGCTGCTCCTTTATTTTTTCTCCGTAAGGAGGATTAATGATAACCATACCGTTAGGTACAGGGGGATCCATATCTTTAAAATCACGCTTAACAATTTTCAATACATCATCCACATTGGCAGCCGTTGCATTTTCATGTGCCTTCTCCACAGCAAGTGCTGAAATATCACAACCATATAAAAAGAAATCCTGTTCACTTATTCGTTCAATGGCGCTTTCGCGGATGGTTTTAAATAATGATTCATCATAATCAAGCCAGGTTTCAAAACCAAAACTATTACGGAAATAACCCGGTGGAATATTTGCAGCCAGCAATGCAGCTTCAATTAAAATGGTTCCTGAGCCACACATAAAATCTACCAGTGAACTTTTTTTATCCCATCCGCTCAGCAACACCAGTCCTGCAGCCAGCACTTCGCTAATGGGTGCACGGTCAGCTTCCATGCGGTAGCCACGCTTATGTAATGATGCTCCAGAACTGTCTAATGACACAGTGCATTGATTCCTGAAAATATGCAGCTGTATTAATACATCCGGATTTTCTTTATCTACATTAGGACGCTTACCTCCCGGCACACCGGCATGTTCCCTGAAATAATCTGCAATAGCATCCTTTGCTTTAAGCGATGGAAATTGTGAATTAAGAAAAAGATCAGAGTTAAGCACACAGTCAATTGCAAAAGTTTTTTCGATAGAAAGATATTGATCCCACTGCAGCTTCTTCACTTCGTTATATAAATCATCTGCATTGTTAATGGTAAAAGTGTGTAGTGGTTTTAATATGCGCAAAGCAGTACGCAGCGTAAAATTTGCTTTGTACATAAAACCTTTGTCACCAACAAACGACACTGCACGGTTATGCGCTTCTATTTCGCGCGCTCCTGTTTTTTTTAATTCAGCAGCCAGCACTTCTTCCAAACCCGCCATGGTGGTGGCAACCATTTTATAGTCAGTCATTGTTATGGTTTAGTGTTTTTAGTTTATGGTTCCAGGTTTACAGTTTATAGTTTTATTCCGCACAAAAACTGAAAACTGTAAACTGCAAACTGTAAACTAATTACTGAAAACATATTGTATTATGTTGGCTCCCATCTTCAAAGCTTTCTGGTGAATTTCGGGAGAGTCCTTGTGAACTTCAAAATCTTCCCACCCATCACCAAGGTCGCATTCATAATCATAAAAACAAACCAGGCGTCCGTTATAAATCAAACCAAACCCTTGTGGTGCTTTGCCCTCATGTTCATGCACCTTCGGCAATCCATTAGGGAATTCATACCGTGCATGATACACAGGATGATTAAAAGGCAGCTCCACAAAATCCAGCTCAGGAAAAACTTTTTTCATTTGCGGACGCAGAAACTTATCCAGTCCATAATTATCTGATATCTCTAAAAACCCTCCTGCAATCAAATAGTTTCTAAGGTTCTGCGCTTCCTGCGGTGAGAACACCACATTTCCATGACCTGTCATGTGAATAAAAGGGTAATTAAACAGCTCAGGACTTCCAACTTCAACAATTGCTTGTTCGGGATTAATAGTGGTTCCTAAATTCTGATTGCAGAATTCAATCAGGTTTCTTAAGGATGTCTCCAGGTTAGCATACCAATCGCCTCCTCCATTATATTTAAGCAAACCTATTTTATACGAATACTCAGGTGCATTGCTGAACGAGGTTAAAAAAAACAAACACAGCGTAATAATTATTGTTTTGGATATATTCATTTTTCCCGCAGTAACCATTGCGCTAAATTACAAATCCTCATTAATAAAGGCTACACTCTGGCAAGCTACCACACCGGCAGTTTCAGTGCGCAGGCGCGAAGTACCAAGGCTTACCGGAATAAATCCGCCCTTAACTGCCCCTTCGATTTCCGCTTCATCAAAATCTCCTTCAGGTCCAATCATTATCAAGGCAGCCTGACGTGGTTGCAATATTTTTTTTAAAGATTGCTTTTCACCTGCGCGGCAATGTGCAATCAGGCGGATGGTATCCATTTCCCTTTGAATAAAATCATGAAATGAAATCATTGGATTTAAAACCGGGAACATTGCTTTAACTGATTGCTTGCACGCAGATACAATCAGCTTTTCCAATCGCTCTGTTTTTATTTCTTTTCTTTCTGAATGTTTACAAAGCAACGGTGTAATTTCATCAATACCAATTTCAGTTGCTTTTTCAAGAAACCATTCAAACCGGTCAATATTTTTTGTGGGAGCCATTGCCAGGTGTAAATAATAAGGACGCGGTTCGTAGTTTTCATGCTTCTCAACCAGCTGCACTTCGCATGCTTTTAAGTTATTTACTGTAATTAAAGCCCTTGCCATGGTACCTTTTCCGTCAACCAGGGTAATTGTTTCACCTGTCCTAAGTCTTAAAACATGAACAGCATGGTTACTTTCTTCTTTATTAAGCACCAATCGCTCAGCGCTTAAGTCTTCTGCATAAAAAATATTCATGGCTTGTTCTCAGGAAATAACGGGGTTAAAAATAGTTCATTGTAATCTTGTCTGAATATTGTTTTGAGGAGATGGCAGTTTTTGCAAACAATGATAAAGCAAAACATATTTTATTTTTATTAAGTGCAAGTTTAAATTTTATTTACCAGATATATTTCGCTCGTTCATCCCTAACCCCTGAAGGGGAACAGCTTCGGGTGAATGTATTAAATACCTATAACCTTCCATTAACAAACCCCGCCATTTATCTTTGCCTTAAAAAAATGCTGCATCCATCCACACTTAAATTTTTAAAAGACATAAGCAAAAACAATAACCGCGAATGGTTTGAAACCAATCGCAACCGATATCAGGCTGCCAAAAATGATTTTGAACAATTCATAGCTGCCTTACTCAAAGAGCTTACCAAGGTGAATAAAAACTTTGCCGGCTTAGCGGCTAAAGATTGCGTGTTCCGCATTTATCGTGATGTTCGGTTTAGCAAAGACAAAACACCTTATAAAAGCAACCTGAGTGCATCCATTAAAGAAGGAGGAAAAAAAGGAGGCAAATGTGGAATTTATATCCACGTAGAACCCGGTGGCGAATGGGGCAATATGATTGCAGGTGGTTTCTGGCAACCCGAAGCGCCCTTGTTAAAATCCATCCGCCAGGAAATAGAATATCATACCCCTGAATTTAAAAGTATAATCAGCAATAAAGATTTTAAAAAATGGTTTGGCAAACTGGAAGAAGAAAAGCTGAAGAATGCACCAAAGGGAATAGATAAAGAACATCCTGATGTAGAACTTTTTAAATACACCAGCTATATTATATCGCACCAGATAAAAACCATTGATGTTACCTCCAAAACATTAATTAAAGAGTGTGTGGCAGCTTATAAAGTAATGAAACCATTTCTTGATTTTCTCAATAGGGCAGTAAGTTAGGTTTTGTGAATGTTTCATTTTATTTCTCTGCGATTCTCTGCTTTCAAAGCTCCGCCTGCATAGAACTATAGAATTAACTTTAATAAACTTTCTCTATTTCCCTCCCTTAAAATCACCTCATTAGCCACTTATTACACCGGTGCAAAACCATTTGGAATTTAAAATTGATTTTTATTTACATTTGCCGCCTGTTTAAACAAAAAACAATCTTAAAATGTCAGACATCGCATCTCGCGTAAAAGCTATTATCGTTGACAAGTTGGGCGTTGACGAAAACGAAATCACTACTGAATCCAGTTTTACCAATGATTTGGGTGCTGATTCTTTAGACACCGTTGAATTAATCATGGAATTTGAAAAGGAATTCAACATTGCGATTCCTGATGACCAGGCTGAAAAAATTGCCACCGTTGGTCAGGCTGTTGATTACATCACTGCCAACGCCAAATAAGACTGATCCATCTTTTGAATGGAGCTTAAAAGAGTTGTAGTTACAGGTTTAGGTGCCCTTACCCCCTTAGGTAATTCCGTTGCTGAGTACTGGAATGGATTAATCAATGGAGTAAGCGGTGCTGCACCTATTACGCGTTTCGATGCTGCTAAATTTAAAACCCGGTTTGCCTGCGAGGTCAAAGGTTTTGATATAAGCAATTACTTAGACCGTAAGGAAGCCCGCAAGCTCGATCCCTTCTCTCAATATGCCATTGCCGCCACTGATGAGGCAGTAAAAAACTCCGGCATACAGGATTATAAAGACCTTAATATTGACCGTGTAGGCGTTATCTGGGGTTCAGGTATTGGTGGTATCAAAACATTTCAGGAAGAAGTAGTAGGTTATGCCAATGGCGATGGCACCCCGCGTTTCAACCCCTTCTTTATCCCTAAAATGATTGCAGATATTGCCTCAGGGCATATCTCCATGCGTTATGGGTTTCGGGGTCCTAACTTCACCACCGTTTCTGCCTGTGCCTCCAGCACCAATGCTATTATTGATGCCTATAACTACATCCGCCTGGGCAAAGCTGATGTTTTTATTACAGGAGGCTCTGAGGCTGCTGTAAACGAAATAGGCATTGGCGGTTTTAATGCCATGCATGCCCTCTCAGTAAGAAACGATGATCCTGCCACAGCAAGCCGTCCTTTTGATCTTGATCGTGATGGCTTTGTTATGGGCGAAGGGGCAGCTGCTTTAATTCTCGAAGAACTGGAACACGCAGTAAGAAGAGGTGCCACCATTTATGCCGAAGTTATAGGAGGTGGCATGAGTGCCGATGCATATCATTTAACAGCTCCCCATCCTGAAGGTTTAGGTGCCGGCAATGTAATGACGGCTGCTTTGCAGGATGCCAACATTTTACCTCACCAGATTGATTATATCAATGTGCATGGCACCAGCACTCCCGTGGGCGATCCGCAGGAGATAAAAGCCATACAACGTGTTTTTGGTGAGCAGGCATATAAGATGAACATCAGCTCCACCAAATCAATGACCGGTCATTTACTGGGTGCTGCAGGTGCAGTGGAATCAATAGCCACCATACTTGCTGTAAAAAACGATATCATCCCTCCCACTATCAATCACTTTACTGATGATCCTGCATTCGATACCAGGATCAATCTTACATTCAACAAAGCACAAAAACGCATAGTTAACATTGCACTTAGCAATACTTTTGGTTTTGGTGGTCATAATGCCTCTGCAATATTTAAGAAATATAGTGCCTGATAAAAGGTGATCCGCACACTTTATCATCTCTCATTCGGTCGTGATAGAAAGCTTTACAGTGCTTTAAGGAATCTTTTAGGTTTTTATCCGGGCAACATCTCCCTTTATCATCTTGCATTCAGTCATCGCTCCCTCGGTCGCGAAAACGAAGCTGGCATAGCACTAAGCAATGAACGGCTCGAATACCTTGGAGATGCTGTGCTGGGTGCAGTAGTAGCCGAATTACTTTTTAAAAAATATCCTTACCGGGATGAAGGCTTTCTTACCGAAATGCGCGCCAAACTTGTGAGCCGCGAAAACCTAAAGCTCATAGCACTTAAAATAGGTATTAACGAATTCTTACAGAAAGATACCACCCCTGGGTCATACCGAAGTATGTATGGCGATGCTTTAGAAGCGCTGATAGGTGCTATTTACATTGACAAAGGTTATTACACAGCACGCAAATTTTTAGTAATGCGCATCATTCGTCATCATGTTGATTTGCACGCAATAGAAACCACTGAAAATAATTTTAAGAGCCGCATTATTAACTGGGGTCAAAAGGAAAAACACACGGTAGTATTTGAAGTGGTGGATGAAGATGCCAAAAGCAAACTGATTAAAGTCCGTTTGCTTATTGATGATAAAGAAGTGGCAACAGGAACTGATTTTGTAAAGAAAAAAGCCGAACAGATAGCCGCTGAAATTGCCTGCAGGCAGTTAGAGTTATAATACCTGCTTTATTTATCTGATAAAACTGCATGCTGTCAATTAGCAGTAAAATCCGCAAATACCATATCTGATATCTTACTTATCAGATCAGATTGCTTATTATAATCATTCCCTTTAGTCATCACCACAAGTAAATAAGGAGTATCACTATAATAAACAATACCTGTTTCGCTCAGATATTTGTTATCAGTTGCTGCAGTTCCATACTTATGCGCCACCTTCATATCCTTAGGTAAATTACGTGTAAAGCTTTTGCTGTATTTAGACTGGCACAAAACAGAAAGCGCCATTTGCGAGTTTTCACGATTTAAATAAGTTGCA
>JANLUX010000461.1:0-4266 GCA_031363705.1 Bacteroidota bacterium | reverse complement strand
CACATGCAATCTTGAAGTCATGAGCCTGCTCCAAACACTCCTTAGCCGTTATCTCTTGGTGCTGAGCCTGCTCCATACACTGCTCAGTTGCAATTAAAGAGTGATGAGCGTGGGACAATCACCCGATAGAATTATCAACTAATGAAATGATGGATCAGCGTTTAGATTATATTCACAACAATCCTGTTGAAGCGGGCATAGTTGAAAAGCCGGAAGAATACATTTACAGCAGTGCAAAAGATTATGGAGGTGTTAAAGGGTTACTGCCTTTACTGAAAATTGAATGATATAAAAGGCACAAGTTGAAGGGAAACTTGCGCCAGAATCCGTAGTTGCTAACCAAGAACCCGTCTATTATACCATCACCGTTTGCTCCAACAATATTCCCGGCTTTGCCGCTCCCGTCACCATCGAAGATATTTACCCCAATGGATTCACTCCCATCATTGATCCCTTCAATGGAAGCCCCATCGCAGACACCCTCTCCGGCTTTCAATGTCATACTTATAAGGCAAAAGGGCTGATCAATGGTGAATGTAATATTGCCAACCTCTATGATAGTACACAAGCACTTATTGCAACCGACACCGCCTGTGTTGAACTCTTAGCCAATTGTGCCGACCTTAATTATGTAATTGACGACAGCATATCGTATTCAACCGTTGCTTCATCAATTGGCTCAGGCAACCTGGACGTTAAAGGGCGCTTCTACATTGACATTAATGCAGCCTTTGGCAACAACCAAATATTCTACATGGAACCCGGCTCTCAGATTATTGTAAACCCCGGCATAAGCTTGTGGCTAAAAGGATGTACCTTTAATGCCTGTTCTAAAATGTGGAAAGGAATTTATCTCGATACCCTTGGCTCAGCAGCCACCACTTTAAGTGCGAAGTTCTGCATATTTAAAGATGCCGAGCATGCCATCACAGCAATGAAGAACAGCAAGGTAATATTATCAAGCAACATCTTTACGGATAACCTCATCAGTGTTTACACCCCTGATTCTAATTTCTATTACGCCAGCGGAAATAATAATCCCCCTGTTATCTATATCGGGGGATGCGTTTTTTCCGGCAGCGGTAATCTAAAGCCCGACTATTATCATCCCATTCCCCCTCCCCACGGAAGCCGTCCATTTGCTGCTATTGATATAAGCCGCACTCCGCTCAGCTTTACTTCCGCAAGCAACAACACTTTTTATCATCTCAGCAATGGCATCATTGGCAGGATAAGCCGCCTCACCATTCGGGGTTCTCAGTTTTATGATATTTACCCCGATCCTGCTTATGATACCCTCACCAATACTATTGACACCGTTAAATTTAACGGAAGCTCCATTTACGGTGTAGGGCATGGATTCGATGATGCTTTTATTGATGTAACGGGATTAGGTATTTCAAGCATCGCCTCTTATACGTTCTCGAGATGTCATTACTCCATCTTTGCCGACAGGGTCGGTTGGGTTAATGCCTCCTTATGCAAAACTACAAGGATCAATACCGGTTTCAGAGTAGCGGGTGTTAAGCTGCACACGCGCATTCGTTTCAATAATCTTCAATCTTACCGCAACGCCATCGAGCTTTATCACTGCGATGGAAGCGATGAGAATCTGATTGAGAACAATATTATTCTCTTTGGTTCAAGTGTTGCTGGCAAGCATTATTACGGAATTGACATTCATGAAATGAACGGGCTGAATAAAAACGCGCACATCAACGAAAACATTATTACCTTCCGTCCCGGTGCCACAAGCGCCTTCACCGCTGTTAACCTCAATAGCGCCAGCAATTATTTTGTAACAGACAATACCATTACCATGTTCGACAACACCAAGCATCACAATGGTGTTTTTGCAAGCGGTTGCAACTTCCCCACGGTAAGCTGCAACACCATTACAGGCGGTGGTAATGCTTATGATACATCAAGCACCCAATCCGCCATTGCAAATGAGATGTGCAATACTCCCACTATCAATTGCAATGTGATAGACAAAACAAATAATGGTATCTACATCATCAGTGTTATAAACAATAAAGCAATTATTGAAGGGAATGAATTTAACGACCATTCCGTTGCATTCCGTTACAGCCCAAGTGCCGTAACAAATGAGTTAAACAAGTTTGGAAACAAATGGAACAACCAACTTCCGCAAAATAATGGATGGCTGGCTTGGAATGAGAATCCAAATCAAATTCCGAATTCTCCAATTTATAATCATGTAGGTCCTGGGACTAATGTTTATCCAAACAGTTTATATCAAAAACCACAAGATTGGTTTCGTCCAGATACAGGTGTCAATTTTCAATGTGTAATTCCAAGCACCTATAATTATTGCAGCCAGTTCTCCACCGATTGCAATGGAGATTGTGCAACGGAGTTTGACAGGTTGATTGCTGAAGATAGTATTCAGAACGACCCTTACACTGATGAAACACGGTGGATGCTGAAGAAAGCCTTATTTGAAAAACTTGCTAACAACCCTTCATTGCTGAGCAGCAGCCTTATGGCTAATTTCTATAATCAAACAAGCAATACTTTAATAGCTGCATTGCAGGCGATAGACCTTAACCAGCAAAGTTTATTTGTTATTGATACTATCACAGCAGGCGGATTTAATCAAAATGATTCTATCCTGCAGTTGTTGATGGACACGCTTAATTCTGAACTCATTTTACTCCAAGTTGCAATTGACAACAGTTCGGACACTGTCAGCATCAACGCTACCATTGAATCAATCCGGCAGGTCTTATGGATGATAACATCCGCTAATGATAGTTTGTCAAAGCAAATAGAAGATGACCGTTCGACACAGGTTGATAGTATTAAAGCGGATAACGCTGCGTTGAACCCAATAACAAATATTGAAAGCAATGAAAAGCAGGTAAACGATATTTATCTTTCAACAATTGCAAAGGGCATTTATAAATTTACAGCCGTTCAGGAAAGCACATTAGTATGTATTGCAAAGCAATGTCCCATGGCAGGGGGCAATGCAGTTTTTAGAGCCAGGGCATTATTGACTTTGATTAACAACACAATCTATTATGATGATAAAGATTTGTGCAATAGAGTTGGGCTTACACTGCGGAAAGCCGCAACAAAACCTTTTGAACCAAGTGCAAAACTTTACCCTAATCCTACCAATGAAAGTGCAACTTTGATTTATAAAATAGATAGTGATTGCAAAGCACAGTTTCTTTTATTCAATTCTTTGGGACAACAAGTTTTAAATTTAAACTTAAATACGGACAACGAAAAATTAGCATTCTCAACTTCGCAAATGTTGCAAGGTATTTATCACTATGTTATTCTTTGCAATGGAACCCGTATTGATAATGGCAAGTTCGTTGTTATTCATTGATAATTATAACAGATGAAAAAGTTATTTATTCTTCCACTTATTTTTTGTGGTGCATTTGTTAATGCACAAAATCAAGGACTAAGTAATTTATGGTACACGGGCTATTTAGGTGGAGCAGGTTTTCCTTTTCGTAATACGGAGCTAAATTTTTTCAATGGAAATTTATTTATGGATAGCACTATTTTAGATATGCAATTCAATCATACTCATGCTAATATTTCTGATGCAGCAGGAAATATGCTTTTCTATACAAACGGTTATTATATTGCAGATGCCTCAAATGACACAATGCAAAACGGTTCTGGCATTAATCCCGGAGCTTATGCAAATGCTGCATCAGATGGTTTCTACATACCACAAGCAGCAATTGTTATACCTCTGCCAAACAGTAATCATTTATATTATATGTTTCATAACACTGGCGATGATTTTGCTGTTAATCCTAATAGCAGCATTTCCTATTATTTTTATTTAACTATAATTGATATGAGTCTTAATGGAAGTTTGGGTGCTGTTATTTCTAAGAATCAAGTATTGCTAACTGATTCAATGAACGCAGGGAAAATAACCGCTTGCAGACACGCTAACGGTAGAGATTGGTGGGTCATGTTTCATCGGGTTCATTCTAACAAATTCTATAAATTTTTAATTACTCCTGATTCAATAATGGGTCCTTACTTTCAAAACATTGGAGTTGTCAGACCTGATGATGCAGGGCAGGCATATTTTTCGCCTGATGGAACAAAGTATGCATATTTTTATATAAATGCTGGACTTGATATTTTTGATTTTGACCGATGCACAGGTAATTTCAGTAATCCTACTCACATTAGTATTCCCTATGCTAATGGAGTGAATGTAGGAATGGCAATTTCTTCTAATTCAAATGTATTATACGTTTC
>JANLUX010000443.1:0-7481 GCA_031363705.1 Bacteroidota bacterium | reverse complement strand
AAATGGTGAGTTTGCCTTTCTTGGAGAAAATGGTTCCTGCTTATTACATTCTTACAACCGCTGAATCATCTTCCAATCTTTCGCGTTTTACCGGAGTATTATATGGCAAGCAAAGCAAGGCAACAACAGACCTTGAATCAGCGTTCACTTTATCGCGCACCGAAGGATTAGGTACAGAAGTAAAACGCAGAATCATGCTCGGAACATTTGTTTTAAGTGAAGGTTATTATGATGCATATTATGGCAAGGCGCAGAAAATCAGAAGAATGATACAGGAGTCAACACAAAAAATTTTAGTGAATTTCGATTTACTCTTACTTCCCACAACTCCCGGAACAGCATTTAATATTGGAGCCATTAATGATCCCGTAAAAATGTACCTGGAAGATATTTTCACTGTTCTTGCAAATCTTACCGGATTTCCTGCCATTAATATTCCATCCGGAAAGCACTCAAACGGGCTTCCCATTGGGATTCAAGCCATTGGAAATAAGTTTGATGAAGTAACCTTATTGCAGTTCTCATCGTATATGTTAACCAAAAGTCAACCTGAAAATTGACTGAAGAATGTATGATTAACCGCGTAATTGATTCCTTTTTATTACTTTAGGCTCGATCTTACCTAAACATAGTAAAAGGACACACGCTAAAACGATTGAAAAAAGTAATGATGATTAAAAAAACTCTTCTTGTAATCGCTATGTTAAGCCTCTTTAATGGCTTATCCAGAGCCCAGGTAACTTCACCTTCCACAGAAACACAGGTTCAGGAATATGATCCGATAAGTGCAATGTTGGATAGTCTTGTTACGCTGAACCACGTTGTTCGCTTTAACACGCTTACTAACAGTGATATTGCATGTAACAGCACTACTTGTCCAACTTTTTCCAGCGAGGTTTACAGTGAACGAATCAATAATATCAATACCCCAATTCCGCTTACTTATAACAGGCATGTGAAAGAATACATTGACTTATATGCAATGAAAAAGCGGGGCTTGACTCAACGGGTTATGGGACTTTCCAATTTATATTTCCCACTTTACGAGGAAATACTTGATCAGCAGGGTTTGCCTTTGGAATTCAAATATCTCTCGATTGTAGAATCTGCTTTGAATCCGATTGCGGTTTCGCATTGTGGAGCTACAGGTCTCTGGCAGTTTATGTACAATACAGGATTGATGTATAATCTGAAAGTAAATTCTTATACAGATGAGCGCAGAGATCCTATAAAAGCAACGTATGCTGCATGCCAGTATTTTAAAGATATGTATAAGATTTATGGTGACTGGCTTTTGGTTATTGCTTCCTACAACTGTGGACCCGGAAATGTAAATCGTGCAATAAGGCGTTCTGGTGGCAAAACAACTTTCTGGGAAATAATGCCTTATCTCCCAAAAGAAACTCGTGGTTATGTGCCGGCATTTATCGCAGTTACTTATGTAATGAATCATGCTAAAGAACATAATTTATACCCTGTTGCTCCTGAGTATTCTTATTTCCAGGTGGATACAGTTCAGGTTAATCGCCAGGTAAATTTCAGTATATTATCAAAACAATTGGATATTCCTATGGATGTAATAGCATATCTCAATCCTGTTTATAAAAGAAATATTATTCCTGATGTAGAGGGAGCCTTAACGTTGAGATTGCCAACAAATAAATTGGCACAATTTATTTCTCTGGAAGAAAATATATATGCTGAATCAAAACCTGCAACTTCCGTATTGCAAATTGCTTCTGTCCCAAATGATGCAAATGATGGAGATGTGATTACAACATCTAATGGAAAGAAGTACGAAATCGTGAGTAAGAAAATCAAGAAATCCCATACCGTAAAACGTGGAGAAACACTTTCTGAGATCGCGGATATTTATAATGTAAGTACCAGTGATATCAAGAAGCTCAATCGTCTGAAATCAACACAGATCCACAGAGGTCAGAAACTTTCAGTATATGCTTTGGTAAAAACAAAAGTGCCTGTTAAAGAAACTCTGAATGTCGCAGCTAAGAAAGATTCGGAGGTTGTAAAAAACAATACTGCATCAGTTACAAAAAAGGATTCGGATAATGTAAAAGGTAACACAGCTTCTAATGTAAAAATGGATAGCTCGGAACAATTAACAGCTTCTGTAAATGAGGAAAGTGCTGATGGAATGAATGCAGATTCTCAATCACAGCATACTGCTGTAGAAACAAAAACAAAGTCAACTGCTGATAAATATATTTATCATCTGGTACAACCCGGTGACACACTCTGGAACATTGCAAAACGATATGAAGGAGTTACTGTAGAGCAAATAAAAGACATAAACAAATTACGCAACGCGCATATTAAGCCCGGAACACGATTGAAGCTTATGATTAATTCTGCAAGTAACGGATAATAATTTTCTCAAAAAATTAAGAGAAACCCTTTGGTGAATAGCCGAAGGGTTTTTTATTTTATTTTGCGCCTCCATTAAATTTTTAAAATGAGCAGCCACGAAAGAGCACATCATGATGAAGCAAACAATGTAACATACCAGCGTTGCCAGTTTGCTTATGAATATGCAGTGCCTTTCATAAAAGGAAAAAAAGTACTGGATATTGGTTGCGGTTTGGCTTATGGAACTTCTTTAATGGCTGAACACGCTTCGGAGATTACAGGTTTTGATTATGACGAGTCAACCATCAACGAAAATAAAAACCGGTATAAGGAAATTAACAACCTGAATTTTATTCACGGTGCAGTTCCTCCACTTCCGCTTGCAGACAAAAGCTACGATGTGATAACAGCTTTCCAGTTTATCGAACACATCCATCCTCGTAAAGAATTTATCAAAGAAAGTTTAAGAGTGCTAAAACCAGGAGGTGTTTTATTAATCACCACACCAAACAATAAAAAATCGTTGGCTCGAAATCCATTTCATGTGCATGAATACACATTTGATGAAATACAGAATGAGTTAAAAAGTATAGGTGGTCGTTTTGAATTGGCGGGATTAAATGGCAATAAAAAAGTAAATGATTATTACGAGGCAAACGGAAAATTTGTACGCGCAATTTTAAAATGGGATGTGTTTGGATTACATAAACATCTTCCTTCAAAAGTTTTAGCCGCTCCTTATAATTTCATAACCAACATGATGCGGAGCCGTTTGAAAAGCGAAGTGAAACAGACAACCGACATTTCAACCAGGGATTTTCTGCTTCAAACACAAAATCTGGATGAGACCTGGGACATTTATGCGCGGGTTTACAAAGACTGAAATACAAATCATTTAGTGTAGGAAAAAATTCTATTTTTGCCCCCACTTAATCAGGAATTGTCCTATGGTGTAACTGGCAACACGCTTGATTTTGATTCAAGAAAGTCTAGGTTCGAGCCCTAGTAGGACAACAGCTAAAATCCCGCTCTACTGCGGGATTTTTTGTTTTCAGTACAACAAGCCTATAATTTTTACTTTTACCCATCTCCATTAAAATGTATGATTGAATTCATTCTCAACGATAAAAACATTCAAACCAATTTGCCTCCCGGCATGACCGTCCTTGATTTTATTCGTTATGAACAAAATCTGAAAGGAACAAAAATCGGTTGTCGGGAGGGTGATTGCGGAGCATGTACTGTTTTAGTTGGAAGCCTCACCCCCAGCCCCTCTCCAAAGGGAGAGGGGAGATTGCAATTGCAATATCGTTCCATGACTTCCTGCCTGATGCCATTGGGAAATGCACAAGGCAAACACATTGTTTCTGTGGAAGGAATAAACCTTAAAGAATTAAATCCTGTTCAACAAGCTATAGTGGATGAAGGCGGAACGCAATGCGGGTTTTGTACAGTAGGTTTTGTAATGTCGTTGGTTGGATTTTGTTTAACAGAAAAAGAAATCAATTATGCAAGTGCAATTGCTGCGATAGATGGAAATATTTGCAGATGCACAGGATATAAATCTTTGGAAAGAGCAGCAGCTTTAATTGTTGAACAATTAAAATCTCGAAATGAAAATGAAGTTATCACATGGTTAATACAACAACAATTTATTCCTTCTTATTTTTCAGACATTCCTCAACGGTTACTTGCTTTATCAAGAAATAAAAATAGTTCAAACAAAAAAATAAAAGTTGGCGGTGGAACCGATTTGTATGTTCAGAAACATGATAGCATGGTTCATGCTGATATTGATTTTGTTTTTGATGACGATAATTTAAAAGGAATTGTTCAGAAGGATAATTTGATTTATATCGGTGGTTCTGCAACTGTTGAAGACTTGGGAAGTAGTGAATTGATGAATGAACTTTTCCCTCAGTTGCAAAAACACCTAAAACTTATTTCTTCCACACCAATAAGAAACATGGCAACGCTTGCCGGCAATTTTGTGAATGCTTCTCCTATAGGTGACATGACCATTTTTTTTCTTGCGTTAAATGCAGGATTAATCCTTGATAAGAATGGAATCAAAAGAAAAGTGTTGTTGAAAGATTTTTACAAGGGCTATAAAACACTTGATAAATCTGAAGAAGAAATAATTGAAAGCATTTACATTGATGTTCCA
Organism: Bacteroidota bacterium; assembly: GCA_031363705.1. GTDB lineage: Bacteria > Bacteroidota > Bacteroidia > AKYH767-A > OLB10 > JANLUX01. The sequence goes on along the minus strand of JANLUX010000443.1, from coordinate 2,947 downwards.
AACCAAAATTCACTTTTCAATTTTGAAAAAGTAAGCAAACGAACCCATCTTGATATTGCAAGTGTGAATTCAGCAATAAGTATTGAATTAGAAAACAATAAAATTAAAAACCTACATATTGCAACCGGAGGTGTGTTTGCATTTCCATTGTACTTGAATAAAACAAATGAATATTTAAAAGGAAAAGAAATTTCTACGTCAACAATTTCAAAAGCAAATGAAATTCTTCAATCAGAAATTTCTCCTATTAGTGATGCAAGAGGAGCAGCGGATTACAAAAGACTTTTAGCAAGACAATTGTTCTTTGCACATTTTGTGGAATTGTTTCCTGAAATTAATAGAAAATCTTTAATTGAGTCTCTTATTCTTTAGAAATGGATGCAATTGAAATATACCGAGCTAAGAATGGAGGAACTCAGGTTGAGGTTCATTTCGAAAACGAAACCGTATGGCTTTCCCAAAAAGAAATAACTAGTTTATTTGATAGAGATCGAACAGTTATAACAAAGCATATTAACAATATTTTTAAAGAGGATGAATTGGATAAGAATTCAGTATGTGCATTTTTTGCACATACTGCAGCAGATGGAAAAATATACAAAATAGAGCGCTACAATCTTGATGTAATAATTTTAGTAGGCTACAGAGTAAAATCAAAAAGAGGAACCCAATTCCGCCAATGGGCCACACAACGTTTAAAAGAACATTTAGTAATTGGCTATACAATTAATCAAAAAAGATTAGAACAACTCCAACAAACCATACAGCTTATCCATCAATCAGGGCAATCAGAAAATTTATCGTTATCAGAAGCCAAAGGCATGTTGGACATCATCACCAACTACACACAAAGTTTTATTGTCCTTAATCAATATGATAGTAATTCGCTTGTTGCAGAAAAACTTAATGAAAACATTACCTATGAAATTAAATATGATGAAGCAGCGAAGGCAATTGCTGAATTAAAAAAACAACTCATCGCAAAAAAGCAAGCAACAGAAATTTTTGGAAATCAAAAAGACGAAAGCTTTAAAGGAATCTTAGGAAACATCGTGCAAAGTTTTGATGGAGAATATTTATCATTCATAAATAATATTGCTGCATAATAATTATTGATATGAAAAATATTGACTCTTTCAACCACACCCGAGGAGAATCAATTTATGTGGATGATATCATTGAACTGAAAGGAACATTATATGCGGTTCCGTTTGATTCAAATGTTGCACATGGAAAAATTATTTCTCTGGATATTACTGAAGCATCTGCAATCACAGGTGTGAAAAAGATTTTCACTTATAAGGATATCACAGGCGAAAATCAGATTGGCGGAATTATTCCTGATGAACCATTATTTGCTGAAAGCATTGTTGATTTCTGCGGGATGCCCATTGCATTGGTTGTTGCTGATACAGAAGAGATAGCAAGAGTTGCATTGAAGAAAATAAAAGTGGAAATAGAAAAGCTTCCTGTTATCATTGATCCGCGCGAAGCAGCGAAACAAAATAAATTAATTATTCCTCCACGTACTTTTCAAATCGGTGACACAGCATCACAATGGAAAAACTGTGAATATATTATTGAAGGCACCGCAGAGAATGGTGGACAGGAACATTTGTATATCGAAACACAAGGAGCTTATACAGTACCGTTGGAAAACGGAAACATAAAAATTTATTCTTCGACTCAAGGCCCCACTGCTGTTCAACGTTGTGCTGCACGTGTACTTGGAGTTCCGATGCACAAGATAGAAGTGGACGTTACACGGCTTGGCGGAGGTTTTGGGGGTAAAGAAGATCAGGCAAATGCATGGGCTGCTATGACAGCGCTTGCAGTACATCATTTAAAAGTTCCTGTGAAATGTATTTTGAATCGCATGGATGATATGCGTATGACAGGCAATCGTCATCCTTACTCATCGGATTTTAAAATTGGTTTATCTAAAGATTTTAAAATACTTGCATACGAGGCAACATTCTTTCAAAATGCAGGTGCAGCCGCTGATTTGTCTCCGGCTGTGATGGAGCGCACTTTGTTTCATGCTAACAACACTTATTTTATTCCAAACGCCAAAGTGACTGCATATAGTTGCAAAACAAATCTTCCACCTAATACAGCGTTCCGCGGTTTTGGTGGTCCGCAGGGAATGTTTGTTATTGAATCAGCGATTGCCAAAGCTGCAGAGCAATTAGGAATTCCTGCGTCAGCAATTCAGGAAAAAAATTTGCTGAAAGATGGTGATGAGTTTCATTACGGACAAATTGCATCAAATTGTGTTGCACGAAATTGCTGGACAGAAGCAAACGAATTGTATGATTTAAAAAATCTCAGAGATGAAGTTGAAACATTTAATTCAAAAAATAAATTCATAAAAAAAGGCTTGGCACTCATGCCGGTTTGTTTTGGCATTTCATTTACAAAAACAACAATGAACCAGGCACGTGCTCTTGTGCATGTTTACACAGATGGAAGCGTTGGAGTAAGCACAGGTGCTGTTGAAATGGGACAAGGAGTGAATACAAAAATGCTGCAGGTTGCATCTACTATTTTTTCTATTCCGGCTAATAGAGTAAAAATTGAAAGCACCAATACTACACGCATTGCAAACACCTCCCCTTCTGCAGCAAGTGCCACAGCTGATTTAAATGGTAAGGCAACGGAGTTAGCATGTAATGCAATTTTATCAAGATTAAAAAAACGTGCTGCAACAGAATTTAAAGTTAACGAAAGTGATATTACAATTAAAGATGAAATTGTTTTTGTGAAAGGAAAACCATCTGATATCACGTGGCAAAAACTGGTAATGGCTTGTTACCTCAATCGCGAAAGTTTATCAGAACACTCACATTATGCAACACCTGAAATACATTTTGATTTCACAAAAGAAAAAGGACATCCGTTTGCTTACCATGTTTATGGAACTGCAATCATTACTGTAACCGTTGAC
>JANLUX010000403.1:0-1950 GCA_031363705.1 Bacteroidota bacterium | reverse complement strand
AACCCGTTCTGGAACAAAAATTATCATGAACGATGCTATTGGCAGTGTGTTTATTGAAGACCCGAGTGGGAATACGTGGATGATGGATGGTAAGGGAAATATCAATGTGAATGCACCGAATGATTTTACTATAAATGCTGGAAAAAATGTAAGTATTACTGCTGGTGTGAATATTTCAACTTCTGCGGGTGTGAACATATCTGAAAATGCTGGGGTCGATAAATCTACGTCTATTGGTATGATGCATAATGTGTTTGTGGGTGGAAATAGTGTGATGAATGTAACGGGAACATTAACCGAATATATTACAGGAAATAAGGAATCAAATATTGAGAAAGACAAGCAAACCAACGTAAGTGGCAAACGCGTAAGTCAGGTAAGTGGAAATCACGAGCTTCATTCTAAAAGCGAAATTGTTAATAATTCGGCAGAAAAAGCGAAATTCTTTTAACTTATGGGCAAATACACATATATAGGTGGCGATTATTTTGAAAATATAGGCGGTAGCAAAATTGTTTATGTAAAAGGAAACAATGAAACACATTCAAACGGTCAAATTATTCAAACCGCTGAAAAAGGAATAAGTTTTGGCGAGCCAAAAGACCCGCCAGTGAAAGAAAGTGAAGTTGATATAAAGGTTATAAAAACAGATTTTTTACCTTTTGGGATTGCAAATTTTAAAGGAGAAAAGGAAAATGATATAATAAAATTTGAGATACTATCAAAAAAAGGAATAGCCCAAAACTTAACTTTTTACGTTAAACACGATGGTAAAATAATTTTCAAAAAAAAAATTGATGAAACATTAAACGTTGGGGAGAAGAAAATAATAGAGTGGAATGGCTTTTCGGATGCTAAAATATACGATAGTAGCCTATTTATAGATGGTAAACTAACAGCTGAAGTAACTGGTGCAACGAATGAAGTTAAAGTTAAAATAGATGCTAAATATGATGTTGTAGAATGGGTTGATATAAAAATTGACGATAATAGTAAGAAGATAAATGCTACCTTGAGAATAAATCTAAAGGAAGCAGATATTCAAAAAACAGTCAATAAAACATTTGAAGATTTACTATCAATTTCACTTAATGGTTTAAAAAATTATTGGGGAAGAAATCAAACAAGGATTATTGGAAATTCAATTCAGATTAAAGGTTTAGGTTATGAAGTATTTATTGATCCTATAAATTTTGAAGAAAGGTCTATGCCTAAACTAAATGTTTATGCTTCAACTGAAAAATACGGCAGATCAAGAAACTGGTGGGCCTCAAGAAAATTGTTTTATAATCATGGAGAAAGCTATAATATCTATGATGAAGTTTCAAAAAAATATCCAAATAGGGTAAAATCCATATCTAAAAGTGAAGGATCAGTTAAAGATGATAAAAATTTTGAACATACAGCAGCACATGAAATAGGTCATGAAATCCTACAAGCTTTTGGGGGGAAAAACAATTATTCTTATATTCATAAAAGCACATCAACATTATTAACACAAGAAGTAAAGAGCGAAAGTAAATTACCAATTACAGGAGAAATAGATTTAATGAAATATTATTCAGATGATTATTATATTGAACGAGATAATAACAATTTTTATGGTGCAAATGTTGCTGATGAAAAAGATGTCCTAGGGTTGCTTTGGTGTTCAAAATTAGAAATTAAATAGAAATAATGAAAAAATTAATTATTACTTTAGTATTTGCAACGTTATTTTCATGTTACTCAACTAAAGAAGTGATAAGTCCGAATATTAAATTTAATATTTTTGATTATAATACAAAAATGCCTTTGAGTGAGGTTGTTTTATTTACTAATGATTCTAAATCTACGATTGTGAAATTGGAAGAATATGCAAATAAATCAAACAAAAAAGGAATTATAGATTTTAAAGAAGTATCATTGAAATTGGAAGGTAATATCAGAAAATTTATGCCAGTAGTTGAT
>JANLUX010000351.1:0-14397 GCA_031363705.1 Bacteroidota bacterium | reverse complement strand
ACCAGTATTCGCTTGCTTTCTTTATTGAATTCAAGCACTTTGAAGTCTAACTTCTCTCCTTCTCTTGCCATGCTGTTGTCTTCTTTGGTAAGATGGCGGTAAGGCGCATATCCTTCAACTCCATAAGTGAGAATAACAGTTGCACCTTTATCAGTTACTTTTCCAACAGTTCCTTCGTGTGATGTGCCTGCAGTAAATACTGTTTCATAAGTCTCCCATGGATTTTCTTCCAATTGCTTATGACCAAGGCTTAGTCTGCGGTTTTCAAAATCCACTTCCAGTACTACAACTTCTAACTCCTCACCTATCTTAGTAAACTCAGCAGGATGTTTGATTTTCTTGCTCCAGCTTAAGTCGCTGATGTGTATCAAACCATCAATACCTTCTTCCAATTCCACAAACACACCGAAGTTAGTGAAGTTGCGAACCTTGGCTTTATGCTTGGAACCTACAGGATATTTAGATGTAATTTGTCCCCATGGGTCAGGCATTAATTGCTTGATACCAAGAGAAATTTTATGCTCATCACGGTCAATAGAAAGAACAACGGCTTCTATCTCGTCACCCACCTTCATGAAATCCTGAGGGCTGCGAAGGTGCTGCGACCATGACATTTCTGAAACATGGATAAGTCCTTCTACACCCGGAACGATCTCTACAAAAGCACCGTAATCAGTTAACACCACTACTTTGCCTTTTAATTTATCACCTGCTTTCAATTCAGCATCAAGTGCCTCCCATGGCTGTGGAGTAAGCTGCTTTAAGCCAAGGGCAATTCTTTTCTTCTCATCATCGAAATCAAGAATAACAACATTGAGCTTTTGATCAAGTTGTAATACTTCTTCAGGATGATTGATACGTCCCCAGCTGATATCGGTGATATGAAGTAATCCATCCACTCCACCCAGATCCATAAACACACCATAAGAAGTGATGTTTTTAACAGTGCCCTCCAGAACCTGACCTTTCTCAAGGCGGCTCATGATTTCGGTCTTCTGTTTCTCCATCTCATTCTCGATAAGAACCTTATGGGAAACAACCACGTTCTTGAATTCCTGGTTTATTTTAACCACTTTAAACTCCATGGTTTTACCTACGTAAATATCGTAGTCACGGATAGGCTTTACATCTATTTGTGAACCAGGTAAAAATGCTTCGATACCGAAAACATCTACAATTAATCCGCCCTTGGTGCGGCATTTAACGAAACCTGTAACAATTTCATCCTTCTCAAGAGCCGCGTTAACACGATCCCATGATTTAACGGCACGTGCACGCTTATGTGAAAGCAGTAACTGACCGTTTTTGTCCTCGGCAGTTTCTACATAAACTTCCACCTGGTCACCTACTTTTAAATCAGGCATGTGACGGAACTCAGAAAGAGGAACCATGCCATCGCTTTTATAACCGATGTTGATTACCGCCTCTTTTGAGGTTAACCCAATCACAGTGCCCATTACAATCTGGTGTTCGAGAATCTGGTTAAGGGTGGTATCGTAAAGCGACTCGAGATTGGCGTTATCGCCTACTTTGTCGGTGTCAAAAGTTTTGCCTTCATTATCCCAATCGAAATCGTTTGGATCTGGCGTAAGAAATTGAATTTTGGAGGGTTTCTCCGTGCTATTTGTTGTTGTTACCATCAAGATTGCTGAATGTGCTTCTTTTCATCCGCACAGACCCCTTTATCAAAAAGGAGCGCAAATGTAAAAAAATGTTTTCAAGTACGAAATGTTTTTTTAGATAGTTTTCAGCAACAATGAATGGTTAACGTTTCAGCCAGCTCACTAAATCATTCAGCATCTCATTACTTATGGTATGTCCTTCATTGTATTCTTTATAAGAAGGATTGAGTCCTGATGTTTTTAAATAGTTTACAGCATCCCTTGCATTCTGAATATTCAAAACAGGATCATTGGTGCCATGCGAAATAAAAATATTCAGTTGCTTCAGTTTTTCATTCTTAACTATCAATGGTTTTACATCCTCTAAAAGTCTTCCGCTCATCACAGCAATTCCTTTTATCAAATCCGGTCTTGTTAATCCAACACTGTAGGTCATAATTCCACCCTGGCTGAATCCGCAGAGATAAATTCGTTTTTCATCAAACGAATGTTTTTGTTTTAGTTCTTCAATAAATTGAATGATCGTTTTCCTGCTTTTCTCTGCTTCTTCTTTATTATAGATAGGTTTGGGTGTAGAAAAATCAGCATGGTACCAGGCATAAGAACCTTCACCCAATGTAACTGGAGCTCGTGCAGATATAATCAAAAAGTTTTCTGGTAAATATTGTGCAAGTGCAAATAAATCTTGTTCATTACTTCCATATCCATGCAACAGAATTAACAGAGGAGGTTTTTCACTTTTAATTTTTGGTTCTCTTACCTGGGATTGCAACACAGAGTCAGATTTTTTTAAAGGTTGACATTGAACATTAGAAACAACAATTACAAGAAACAAAATTGACAGCTTAAATAATCTCATTTGCAACATTATGCTTTATTTATTTTTAACGAAGTCATTGTTAATGATCCTCCGATTGCTTTATCGTTAAACAAACTTATTTTTTCATTTTCTTGTTTTAAGGCAAGGATGTATAGTAAAGGCAAATAATGTTCAGGTGTTGGAATAGCCAGCTTAAAAGCTTTTCCCTGCGACTCATAATTGATCAATTGCCTGTGATCATCAGACAAAATAAACCCTTTCATTTTCGAACGTGCTTCCATTGCCCAGTCATAACCATACTCAGTTTCACTTAATTTATCCCACGCAACCATTCCAAGATTATGCACCATGTTACCACTACCTATTATTAATACTCCTTTTTTACGCAGTGATGAAAGTTCTTTCGCCAACTCATAATGGTATTGAGGACTTTGATTATAATCCAAACTCATTTGAATAACCGGAATATCGGCATTGGGATACAAACGGCTGATCACACTCCATGCGCCATGATCCAATCCCCATTTTTCATCCAGACCAATTGCTGTTTTCTTTACAATACTTTTTGTTTCATTTGCAAGAGATGGACTTCCCGGTGCAGGATATTGAACATCAAACAATGTTTGTGGAAATCCGCCAAAGTCATGAATGGTTGGTGGCTTTTCCATGGCAGTAACAAATGTTCCGCGTGTTTCCCAATGAGCAGACACACACAAAATCGCATTCGGCTTAGGCAACGTTCTTCCAATGTCTCTCCATCCTTTTACAAATTCATTTTCTTCAATTGCATTCATCGGACTTCCATGCCCCATAAACAGCACAGGCATTTGCTCCGTGTTGCCAAATGGCGCTGTCATTTTATTCAAGTCATTTAATTTCATTGCTGTTCCTGCTAAAGGTAAAATGGAAAGTGTTTTTATAAATTGTTTCCTGTGCATAAATTATTAGTGAAGCTTTCTGATGTTGATGTTTAGTTACTATAAATATGCATTATAATTTTCTGCGCTAAAAACATTAATACATAAAGTTTCAAAAAGAAATTTTTGTTTTATAATTACATTAGTAATTATTTTTTATTGCAAAACTTTGTAACAAATTTAGGTAAGAGATAGGTGGTTTACCCAATAAAAAAGTCATACTTCATTTTAATGGAGCAGTATGACTTTAATTTTCTTTAATAATATTTAAGCTTGCTTAGCCAATTGCACTTCGCAATTTATTTTTACTTCATCACTCACTAAAACACCTCCTGCCTCCAATACAGCATTCCAGTTTAATCCCCAGTCTTTCCGGCTTATCTTTCCGTTCACTGAAAAACCTGCTTTCTCATTTCCCCAAGGATCAGTCATAGTTCCTAAAAATTCAACATCTAATTTGATGTTTTTGGTAATGTCTTTTACTGTGAGATCTCCATGCAATTCATAACTACCATCCTCATTTTTCTTTTTGCAACCGGTGGATTTGAATGTGATCTGCTTATAATTTTCCACGTTAAAGAAATCGGCAGCTTTAATATGTCCATCACGTTTTTCATCTCCGGTGTCAACGGATGCTGGGTTCATGGTGAAATTAATTTCTGCTGTCATAAAATCATGTCCGTTAGTAATAACGTCTGCTTTATACTCTCTAAACACTCCTTTGACATTGCTAATCATTAAGTGTTTCACTTTGAAAGCAATTTCACTGTGTGCAGGATCAATGCCCCATTTTGTTTTTGCTAATACTGTAGTTTCCATTTTTGTTAAGGTTATAATTTTTCATTTTGAATTTGTACAAAGATGTGCCAACAAAGATGCTATACGGTAACAATTTTCGGTAATTGTGTTGTGATATTAGGAAATGATTTGAAAGAATAATTTAATGGATTGATATTAACAGCAAACCTTTCCGTTAACTGCTGAGATTATAATCGTATAGTAGGAAATTAAATATTTGAAAATAAAATTTTGTTGAAATGTATTTACCTACAATATATGGCTGTTAATCTCAAAATTTCTTTGAACCAAATTAATATTTTGTGAACACAAGTTTTACAGAGTTTATTTTTTATCCCTGCTAATTTTAATAAAAAATATCCGTGGCATAACTAAAAACAATTGATACAGTAATGATATAAATCATATTCCCTAAAATATTTTATATTATTATTAGCATTAGTTTAGCCGGCTCATTTAACCCCTCAAAATAAAAATCATGTCATTTACATCAGAATTTAAAGAATTTGTTTCCAAAGGAAACGTAGTTGACCTTGCTGTCGGTGTTGTTATCGGTGCAGCTTTTGGAAAAATTGTTACCTCATTGGTTGACGATATTATCATGCCTCCTATCGGCTACTTAATCGGTGGAGTTGATTTTACACAATTAAAATTAACATTGCACGAAGCAACCGTGGATGCAGCAGGAAAAGTAATACCTGCGGTCACTGTTAATTATGGAAATTTTATTCAAGTAGCGTTTGCTTTCCTGATTATAGCATTAGCGATTTTCGTTTTCGTGGTTAAACCCATGAACAAGATGAAAAAGAAAGAAGTGGCTGCACCAGTTGCACCTCCGGCTCCTACTAAAGAAGTAGTTTTGCTTTCAGAAATACGCGATTTATTAAGAAAATAATTTTTTCTTTCTAAAACATTTGCAAAAACATCCGGGCGCAAAACCCGGATGTTTTTTTTATTATTAATTCTTATTATACCATTAGCTAATATAAAACAGTTTTTTTCTTTTCGCCTCACCCCCGCCCCTTCTCCCAAAGGAGAGGGGGAAAATTTGGTCTATTTTATATTAGCTAATGGTATTATTCAAAAACTCACTATGAAAAAAACATTCATCATTATATTTATTTCAATTTCCCTTTATGCCAATGCACAACAAGATACTGTTTGGCGAAGAGGAGGATTAATTTCTATTAATTTTTCACAGGTATCCCTGACTAATTGGGCGGCAGGCGGACAGAATTCCATTGCTGGAAATGCAATTGTGAATTACTATGCAAATTATAAAAGAGGAAAAAATGCCTGGGACAATAACATTGATCTGGGTTATGGCATGATAATGCAAGGTAAAAAAGCAACAGTCTTTAAAAGCGATGATAAGATTGATATCTCCTCCAAATACGGAAGACTGGCTACAGGGCACTGGTATTATTCGGCTCTCTTAAATTTCAGAAGCCAGTTTGCTCCTGGATATAATTATCCAAACGATTCCATTGTTATTTCAAATTTTCTTGCTCCAGGGTATGTATTGCTCGGACTTGGAATGGATTACAAACCCAATGATAATTTTTCATTGTTTTTATCACCTGCTACGCTGCGTTTCATTATTGTGAATGATACCCGGCTTTCAAAGGCAGGTGCCTATGGAGTTGACTCTGGCAAAACTATTCGCACAGAAGCAGGAGCCTATATAAAAGCTTCCTATAAAAAAGATGTTTCAAAAAATATAAAACTGCAAACTTCTGTTGATCTGTTCAGCAATTATCTTGATAAACCAGAAAACATTGATGTGAACTGGCAGTTATTACTCTCTGTTAAATTAGGCAAGTTACTTACTGCAAGCCTGTCCACTCAATTGCTTTATGATGATAACACAACACTTACTTTTTACAAAAGCGATGGTGTAACTGTTGACCATATTGGACCGGGAACGCAGTTTAAAGAAGTGTTAGGAGTGGGTCTTGCGTATAAATTCTCCGGATATGGAATACGTTAAAACAAATTAAATCATTTCTTCTCAATTCATATAAACGTTCTAAAAAAAAAATCAAAAATGGAAAATTTAATTAAAATGGTATCAGAAAAAACAGGTATTTCTGAAGCACAGGCAACAACAGCAGTTCAAACCGTAATGACGTTTTTAAAAGACAAAATGCCGGCAGGAATTGGTACGCAGGTAGAAAGCTTTATAAAAGGAAGATCAATAAGTGATGTTGCTGATGGCATCAAAGAAAAAATTGGTGGTATGTTTGGCAAATAATTATTTATTTTTTTGAAAGAGGGCAATCAATAATTGATTGCCCTCTTTTATTTTATTGATTAATAGCGTGTATAATTATTATTTAATTGGGAATATTGCTGAAGCAATTTCTTTCCGCATCACGGGCGCTACTTTTGTTCCAAATAATTCTATTGATTTCATCACTAAACTATGTGGAACATTGCCAACACTTGCCTGAGCTACAAAACGTGTGTTGTGAAATAACTCATGCTCATATAAAATTTTATCAATCACTTGTTGCACACTGCCTACCATCAATGCACCTTTTGGTGAACGCAATTGTTCATACTGCTGACGCGATAATGGCTGCCATCCTCTCTCCCGACCTATACGAGTCATCACAGCTGCATAATGTGGATAAAATTCATCCGCTGCTGTTTGTGAGTCTTCACTGATATATACATGGTTGTTGATACCAATCTGTAATGTATCCATATCCGTTCCTGATTTCATTGCAGTATCACGATAGAGATTTATTAATGGAACAAACTGCTCAGGCATTCCCCCAATGATGGCCAACATCAGTGGTAAACCAAGTTTGGCTGCTCTTATTGCTGATTGCGGAGTTCCTCCCACTGCAATCCAGACAGGCAATGATGATTGATATGGACGCGGATAAATTCCAAGGTTATTGAATGATGGACGATGCTTGCCTTTCCATGATAATTTTTCACTCTTATTTAAATTCAATAACAATTCTAATTTTTCAGTGAATAATTCATCATAGTCTTCAAGATCATAACCAAATAATGGAAACGACTCAATGAAAGAACCTCTGCCTGCCATGATTTCAGCACGACCTCCTGATAAAAGATCAACTGTTGCAAAATCCTGAAACACACGAACAGGATCATCAGAACTAAGCACAGTTACTGCGCTCGACAGCTTGATATTTTTAGTGACCATTGCAGCTGCTCCCAGCACAACTGTTGGTGATGAAACAGCATAATCAGGACGATGATGTTCACCTACACCAAATACATCCAGTCCAAGTTCATCAGCAAGTTTTATTTCTTCCATCAGATCTTTCAACCGCTGATGTGCGTTGATACCGCTTCCTGGAAGCGACTCTGGTTCCATATCAGCAAATGCCATTAATCCTAATTCCATGATTAATATAAGAGCTTTTTGATTGTTTAATATTAATCAGGTAAAAAACATGCCTTTGTTTTTGAGGAAGAAGATTAAATGGAAAAAAGAAATGCTATTTCCCTAACCCAATCTGATTCATGTATGTCTGGTTATCCCAGAATAAATATTCTTCACTCATCACTCCATCTTTCCAAACTCCGATGGTACACATCGCAATCGAAAATGATTTGTTAGATGGAGGAATAAATTTTCCGCCACCGATTGGCATTGGCTTTGAAAAAGTTCCTGTCATCACTCCTGTAACTGCTGTGTAGTTACCTGAACCGAAACGGATCGGATGTTCTTTGATGCTGGTATTAGGAGCATACACAAACATGGCTTTCAGATCTTCAATATGTTTTTCAATTCCTGTAGTGGTGTGTCCATCGGGCCAGTGTACTAAAATATCTTTGGAATGACTTTCATGCAAACGTGTCCATTCCTGGTTTGTGAAAACAGTGAAATCAAGCGTATCGAATTTGTCAAGATTTTTTGCAATCTCTTCGTTGCCTGAAGTAAGTTCTGCGATTTGATTTCGGAGCGAGTCAATTTCCGCTTTGCTTGCTGAATTGTTTTCTCCATTGTTTGTACAACTAGTAAAAGTTGCAATTACTGCAACAACTAATGCTGTTACTATTGTTTTAAATGTTGTGGATGTTTTCATTTTTGATTTTTAATTAAAGGTTAAAATTTTACAGCACAAAGATGCTACTGATAAAATGGAAACGGTAACAGTATTCGGAAAAAGTGTTGTGATATCAGGAAGCAGGGACAATCTGCTGTAATAATTGAACCACATAGACACATAGGTACATAGAATTTCACATAGATTTCTTATATACTTTTTTCTATGTTTCCTATATCCTATGTGGTGAAAAAAAGTTGAACCACACGGCAAAGTTGAACCTTATAAGCACAATAGGAACATGGTACCCCCAATAGATTTTAGCTATGTGAATTTCCTATGTTTTCTATGTTCTATGTGGTTAAAAACTGAACCTCATAGGACCAGCGTTTCACAAAGAATTACCCTTCAGGAAGTGAAGAAAATATTGAGTTTACAAAAGTTCTTTGTCCCTCTTTAAAAATATTAACACAATGAAAGTTGATTAGAATTCCCTTAGGTTTTTGCAACATTTGCATGTAGGAAAGAAGAGTTGCTTCATGAATGGGTAAAAGCCCTTCTTGTGCTTTCAATTCGACACAAAGTATGTCTTCAACCAATACGTCCAATCGCAATTCAGTGTCAAGTGTAAGACCTTTGTATTCCAACGGCACCCAAATCTGTTTTAAATAAGCAATTCCCCGCAATTCCAATTCTTTAACAAAGCATTTTTCATAAACACTTTCCAATAATCCAGGACCAAGATGTTTATGTACCTCAATGGCACAACCAATAACTTTATAAGTAAGCTCGTTTAAATATTTTTTTGTTGGTATCAATAGCTATGTGTTTTTTCTATCTGACTACGTGATTCCAAATTAAAACTTTTTGAACCAGATAATACATAGGAACATATGTTTTTCACATAAATTTTCTCAAACCCATTCAAATATTTCATTAATTTTTCTATGTGGTATTTTCCTATGTGCCTACTGTGACTATGTGGTTCAATATTTTATTTCTTTAGCTTCATTTCAAGAACAGATTATCATTTAGCCCGAAACAAGCTTCCTCATTTCTTCGCGAAACTCAGTAGGTGTTTGACCTGACTTCTTTTTAAAAACATTCGTGAAATATGCCTTCTCATTATAACCTAATTCAAAGCCAATTTCAGAAATGGATTTATCAGAATTGATTAAAAGATTTTTTGCTTCAATCAGTTTGCGTGTTTCAATAATTTCTGAAACACTTTTCTGCAAAATATTCTGGCAGATCAAATTCAGGTTGCGTGCAGACATAAATAATTTCTCTGCATAAAATTCAACACCTTCAGGACGGTGAAAATTTTCTTCTAATATTTTCAAAAAGTTTTTGAAAGTAATGTTCTGTGTCTTGTGAAAGTCATTGGTATCCGGTTCTGCTTTTTTCCTTTCCGACTCAATCATTGTAAACAGCGCACTCAGCAAATGCCTCACCACAGCGTAGTCAGGTATAGCTTGTTGCATTTCGTTAAACATCATTTCACAAAGCGTAACTAAACGGTTGAAGCAATCTCCTTCCTGCACCTTTAGGCTTGCATGATCATGATAATAAGAATATAACTGAAATGTCGTTTCAGGAATAAATTCGCTCTTGAAACGCAACACCCATATCTTGCATTTACCGTTTTTAATTCCCGGTTTCACACGATGCACTTTTCCTTTTGTTACAAAACTTACAAAAGGCGCATCCAAAGTTGTGGTTTTAAAATCAATGAAATGTTCCAGCACTCCTTTTATGCCAACAATCAATTCTTCAAACTCATGATTGTGAGGCTCATTAACAGATGCAGCTACTTTCTTTACATCATCTTCGTTGAAATTAAATATGGTGAAGGGTTGTGTCATTCTAACATTTGTAAATACTATTCAAATATAGTCGTATTTAAAGCAGAGGGTTCACACCCCAAACTGCCGAAGATGATGATACATATGCATCCATGCAAAGTGACCCCATTCCATTGTATTCAACCTGCCAAAATTTGGATGCGCACCATTAAGGTTGCCTTTATAATTAATAAACCCGGAAACTGTTTCAATAAATAGTTTTCTTTCCTCTTTAAAGCCTAATTGTTGATCCTGCGTCTGTAAAAATTTAGGTCTAGATTTTCTACCTTTTGGTAACCGTTGCAATACATTCATCACTACAAACTTTTGCAGCCGTTGTTTTAGTGTTGGCGTTTTATCTGTTGGCTTCGACTCCATAATTGCAGTGTTCGTTTTGTTGCAATGGTAAAGCATCGCGGTTGGAGTCATTGAGCCCCATTTACATTTATCATCAGGCACTAATTTATTTATACGGATAATAATTTCGTTTGTATTTTGTTGGTTGAACAAAGTTTTAATCACAATGAATTATTAATGCATCTTGAACTGATAAAGTTTTATAAAAAATCAATTACCCCATACTTTCACCTTACGCCACCTTCACTTCCTTCTCTTTCACCGAAAGGTCAACCGGGTCTTTCACTTTTTGTGTAGTAAGGGCAATTTTCAAGACGTCCATCATGGTTTCTGCATAGTGAAAAGTAAGATCGCTGATGTATTCTTTTTTTATTTCTTCAATATCTTTTTTGTTGTCTTTACACAAAACAATTTCTTTAATACCTGCCCGCTTGGCTGCAAGAATTTTTTCTTTGATCCCTCCTACTGGTAATACTTTTCCACGCAAAGTGATTTCTCCTGTCATTGCCAGTTTATTTTTTACACGCAATTGCGTAAACAATGAAGCAAGTGATGTAAGCATAGTTACTCCTGCAGAAGGACCATCTTTTGGAATAGCTCCTTCAGGAACGTGTACATGAATGTTCCACTGATCAAAAACACGCGGATCAATTTTCAGTTTTGCAGCATGCGATTTTAAATAAGCCAATGCAATGATTGCACTTTCTTTCATCACATCGCCTAAGTTACCTGTCAAGGTTAATCTGCCATTGCCTTTGCTTAAGCTGGATTCAATAAACAAAACACTTCCTCCATTTGAATTCCATGCAAGACCTGTAACTACTCCTGCAACTTCATTTGATGTATGACGGTCAGCAAAAAACCTTGGTGCACCCAATGCTTTTATTACCTGTGCTGCAGAAATTTTACGTTCATATTTTTCTTCCATTGCCACCAGTTTTGCAACAGAGCGAACTACCGCAGCAATCGATTTCTCCAGTGTACGCACTCCTGATTCATACGTGTATTGTTCAATAATCATTTTCACAACCGCATCAGAAAACAATAATTGATCTATTTGCAATCCGTGTGCTTCAAGCTGTTTTGGAATTAAGTGATTGTGTGCGATATGAATTTTTTCTTCTAACGTATAACCACTGATGTCAATGATTTCCATCCTATCGCGTAAAGCAGGTTGAATGGTTGATAAAGTATTTGCTGTGGCGATAAATAAAACTTTACTCAGGTCATATTCAATCTCCACATAGTTATCGTAAAAGGTTGTGTTTTGTTCCGGATCCAACACCTCAAGCAATGCCGAAGAAGGATCACCATGCATATCGTTTGAAAGCTTATCCACTTCATCCAATATAAAAACAGGATTAGATGATTTTGCTTTTTTAATATTCTGCATCACTCTGCCAGGCATTGCACCAATATAAGTTTTGCGATGTCCTCTGATCTCTGCTTCATCACGCACACCACCAAGCGACATTCGCACATATTTTCTGCCAACAGCTTCTGCAACTGATTTTCCTAATGAAGTTTTACCAACTCCGGGAGGACCCACCAGGCACATGATTGGAGATTTCATGTCTTTCTTTAACTTGATCACGGCAAGGTATTCCAGAATCCTGTTCTTAACTTTCTCTAAACCATAATGATCACGATTCAGAATTTTCTCTGCACGTTTTAAATCAAAATTATCGTTGGTGTATTCGTCCCATGGAAGTTCCAGTAATAACTCTAAGTAATTCATCGTAACAGAGTATTCCGCAGCAGCGGGATTGATACGACCTAAGCGATCCATCTCTTTATTAAAAACTGCGGCTACTTCTTGCTTCCATTTTTTTGTCTTGGCGCGTTCACGCATTTCAGCAAGTTCTTTATCAGGAGTGTTGCCACCTAATTCTTCCTGTATGGTGCGTAATTGCTGATTTAAAAAATATTCGCGCTGTTGCTTATCAATATCTGTTTTTACTTTACTCTGGATCTGGTTTTTCAATTCGAGCATCTGCAATTCTTTGGTTATGTATTCCAAAACTTTTGTCGCACGCTCTTTTATGTCCGCCATCTCCAGCATCTCCTGTTTCTTATCCACATCAGCATTCATATTGGAGCAAATGAAATTGATAAGGAACGATGGACTCTCAATATTCTTGATAGCAAATGATGCTTCAGAAGGAATATTGGGAGATGCCTGTATGATTTGTAAGGAAAGATCTTTTAGCGAATCAACAATTGCATTAAACTCTTTGTCAAATTCAGGACGATGTTTGTCAGCAAAAGGTTCAATGGTTGCACGCAGATAAGGTTCGGTTTCCACTAACTCTTTTAATTTAAACCTGCGTTTGCCTTGAATTATCACTGTAGTATTTCCATCAGGCATACGTAACATGCGAAGAATTTGTGCAACCGTTCCGATGCTGTTTAAATCTTTCAACTGCGGATCTTCAATGCTCACATCTTTTTGCGCCACTACACCAATTATTTTATCACCCTTATAAGCATCTTTAATCAGGTTAATTGATTTATCACGACCTACAGTAATCGGAATAACAACACCTGGAAATAAAACTGTATTACGTAATGGCAGTACCGACACAATTTCAGGCAATTGTTCGGCATTCATATATTCTTCGTCCTCGTTTGTCAGTAAAGGAATTAATTCAGGTTCATCGTCTGATACAAGTAATTGTGGCAAACCGGGAGTATTATAATTTTCAAATGAGTTCATAATGTTTGTGTCAATGTGTCATTAATAAAGTGCAAAAATGGGGGAAACTATCCTAAGTCAATAGCCGTGCCATTGGAATTTTTGATTTGATGATTTATGGATTTGATGATATGATGATAAAAATGAAATCTATTCAACAGTATAATTATGGTAACTAAGAGATTCAAATGAAAAATGATATCTATAAAAAGGTCAGGAAACAATTTATTTGTGATTAGCTATTCTTTCTTTTCAAATACTGGTAATCGAGGTAATAGATCAGCTTTACCGAAAGCCCGTTGGATTGTGCGGTGTTAAATGTTTTATGAAAGTTGCTGAAATAATTATCATGTCCTAAATTATCATCCTGTTCAATATTATTTTTCCACGCAATGCTTAACCTGCTTCCTGGTGCAAACTCCCAGTTGTAAATCATATCCAGATTGAAGGCATTGAAGTTTTCATCATAGTTGCCTGTGAAGTTGCTGTAATCAACAGTGCCATCTTCATTCAGGTTATAGAAACGTGCAAAATTTACTTTGCTCCAGTAATAGCGTGCACGCAAACTCACATTCATTTTAGAAGTGAATGCATATTGAGCTGTGAATGTATTGGTGACAGTATGCAGCAAACGCAAACCATAAATTATCTGTCCTGTTGAATCTATATCCACATAACCGAACGATCCTCTATCCTCACTCATAAATAAATCATAGGAGAGCCGCAGATGATCGTTCACCCGAAACACAGGATTCAATTTTATTTCGCGGTAAGGATCATCAGGATAAGATGATTCACCATAACCAAGATTAAGATTTAATGCTAATCGTTTGCTATCATCAGTGTTAATGTACATACCGCCAAACCAATATCCGCCATGCATGTATTTAGCACCTTCAACACGCGGATCGTAAAAATCATAATAGTAAGTAGGTTTTGAATTAAAATAAACTCCTGTGTACCAAAAATTTTTCAGTTGCGTATTAGCTCCCCAGTTTAGCTGTAACTCCTGGTAGGTGATGGGTTCAAGGCGAGTGGTATAATTTGCACTTGCATACACATCCCAGCTAAACAAATAACCTTTGGCTTTTGTTTGAAGATATTTTACTCCAAAGAAATTACTGAATTCATTTTTTGCATTTTGAATTCCCAGATCACGCTGATTATAATCCTTGCTTAATGCTGCATTAAAATAATCAAACTGCAAGTTGCCACTGATTTTTGAAAAGACAGCTGTGTAATAATAACCCGTTGTCGGATTTTTTTCAAATGATTGGTTATAACGCTGACTGTAATTAGCAAATCCTGAAACT
>JANLUX010000331.1:0-1506 GCA_031363705.1 Bacteroidota bacterium | reverse complement strand
TGTTTCATAATCAACCATGCTTTCAGGTTGCGGTTTTATAACATTGTCCACATAATCTGCACGGATGGGTTCTTTATTACCCACACTTGCGGAACCATATACTGCGTTAGTATAATTAATTTTGAAAAGAATCCCTCCCTTGGGATTAAAAAAATTCAAGGTTTCATTTTTCGGAACAATATTTAACTGATCATTGATACCATTGAAATGATAGTTAACAGTTCTCGCTTGCAAATCAAGAAATACATCTAATTTACCGGTGACAGAATAATTTACTTTACTGTAAATATTAAAATCCGATTTCAATGCATTGTCATTTTCATAACGATAACGGATAGGAATATTAACTGCATATTGCGTCCAGTTGATTTCAGAATAATGATCCCCGTCATATTGATTCCAGGCACCACCGATATTCCATTTTAATTTTTTATCAGGTTCATAATTCAATGAATAAGTGAAGCCATAAAAATCATTGTCTAACCATTTGCGCCTGATTAAATCCGTTTTTGTAATGGTATCAGAATTGTTAACAAGGAAAACGGAATTTAAATTGTAATCAGCTAAATCCTGTTGCTTTTTATATTCTTCATAAAATCCTTTGCCCTTTGTGTAATGCCCTGCTAGATTTAAGCTGAGTGATCCTGAAAGTTGTTGTGCAAATAAAAACTGGTAATAATCCTGTTTGTAATCATCCACCTGGTTATCATAAGTATAAAAATTATAATTGCGACCTGAGTTTAAAATGTGAGCAGCATCTTCAGTATCCCAATAATTATTATTGATAAAGTCAATCATTCCGATGCTGTCATTATTCACTCTTACTTCGGGCACGCCATACCAGCTTTGATAAGTAACTTCATGACCGGAAAAGATATTGACACGCACTAAAGTTTTTTTGCTGAGATAACCTCCTGATACATAAAAAGATTTTAAGTCAGATGAACCACGGTCAATATATCCATCTGATTTTATTCTTGATAATCTTCCTTCCACACTCCAGTGCTCCTTCAATAAGCCTGATCCTAATGCAACATTATTTTTTATGGTATTAAATGAACCAAAAGCATTACTTGATTGTGCATAAGGTTCGGTGCTTAATGCATTTGTTAAAATATTAACGCTTCCGCCAAATGCTCCTGCTCCGTTGGTGCTGCTGCCAACACCTCTTTGCACCTGTATATTTTCTATGGAGGAAGCAAAATCAGGCAAATCCACCCAATACATATTTTGTGATTCAGCATCATTTATTGGAATGCCATTGATGGTAACATTTATTCGCGAAGCATCGCTGCCACGAATACGAATCCCTGTATAACCCAGTCCGGTTCCTGCATCAGAAGTAGTAACCACTGAAGGTAACTGATTCAACAGGTAGGGAACATCCTGACCGAAATTCTTTTCTTCCAGCTGCTGCTTAGTGATTGTTGAACCTGCTATGTTTCTATTTCCTGTTCGTGTGGAAGTTACTATCACTTCATCATTTAAAATTGCTGAGGGCTGAAG
>JANLUX010000270.1:0-4800 GCA_031363705.1 Bacteroidota bacterium | reverse complement strand
TGTTTCCATGTTTTTCCGCCATCAGTGGTTTTGTAAATACCACGGTCACCACCTTCTTTCCAAAGAGGACCATAAGCAGCTACATAAACGACATCTGTATTTTTAGAATCAAAAGCGATCATGCCGGTGTGTTCAGAATTTTTCAATCCCATATTTTTCCATGATTTGCCTCCATCCACTGATTTATAAACACCATCACCATAAGCAACGCTGCGCTGGTTATTATTTTCACCGGAGCCAACCCATACTACGTTTGTATTAGCAGGATCAATTCGCACACAACCGATAGAGTAGGAACCTTCGTTATCAAACACAGGGTCGTAAGTGATACCTGCATTTGATGTTTTCCAGACACCACCAGATGCAGCAGCAACAAAATATTCTTTTTTATTTGCAGGATTAATAGCAAGGTCAACTATACGACCGGAAGTTACCGCAGGTCCAATGCTACGAAAGCTTAGACCTTTGAATGTTTCCGCTTTCAGTGAATCACTTTTTTCCTGCGCAGTTTTTGGTTTTTTTTGGCTGTAACTTATGCTTGAAATAAAAAGAGCAGCTATTAAAAGCAGTTTTGTATTGAATGATTTTTTCATAGGACATAGTTTAAATGATAAACCTTTGAGGGTTAACAAATCTAAGTAAATAGAAATTGAGAAAATAAAAATTCGACAGAAGTACAATACCACCTGACAAATCAGGCAACCTGCAACGACAAAAAATTAAATTTTAAAATTTAATCAACTTAAATGATTGATCAGCGGAATACAAAAAATAAACTCCCGGTGATAAATCACTTAAGTCAATGTTAGTAATGCCATTTTGAAGTTTGCCACTTTTAAGAATCTTTCCGGGCACATCCACAATAAAATAGTTGGTATTATTTACAGCTGATTTTGTATTAATGGTTACCATATCTATTACCGGATTAGGATAAACAGCAAAACTATTATCTGTTGAATGTTCCCCTAATCCCGTTGTGAATATATTGGTGATCTCTGTAGGCGTAAGCACTCTGTTGTAAATTTTATAATCATCTATCAATCCATCGCTGTATTCATCAGGTCCGGCCAGACTTCTGCCAATTACAAACGGAGCAGTAGTGTCCGCCACAAAAATAGAAGCTGTGTAAGGTACTGAACCCACCAACGTGCTATCCACATAAAAATTGGCAATTCCCTGAGCGTGGTCGTATGTCAAAGCGAGATAATGCCATTCATGAAAGTTCCATGCATAAGTAGCCCCTACCCAATTAGTAGTGCTTGTTTCATCTGCGAGAAACAGCAATCCTCCGCCCACCCAATTCGCTTCGAACAACCATCCTGCATCAGTGGCAGGATTATACCGTTCAAATATTGAAAACACATTCACATTATTCCACCATTGAAAAATGTTAACCCAAGCGCTAATACTTATTACATTAGAAGTCTGTATGCGGTTAAGTGACGGGCTTGCAGGAATTTCAATATAACTGTCAATACCGTTAAAACGAAAAGCTTTATTAGGTACACCAAAGCGATTGGTGTCAGCCACAGCGTTATGGATTATGCCATTATTGTTATTTCCGCTGAGGTCATTTGCATTACCATCCATGGGCATATCAAGCAACAAACTATCAGTAGAAATCTGTGCAGAGGATTTTATTGTCACTAATAAAGTTATGAATAGAAATGAGAGAATAAGTTTTGTTTTCATAGTTCAATATTAACTTAATTGCCGGAAAAACGAATAGAACTTTGCAAATATATATTCTGATAATAAATTTTAATAATAATTTAACATTCTGTATTTATATAACGGAGGGTGGCACATTATTTTAAGCTCTATTTAAAAAATAAAACTATGGATAAGCTCGAATTAAAAGGTAAGTGGAATGAAATGAAAGGCAAAGTGAAACAAGCACATGCTGATCTTACCGATGACGATCTTCGTTACGAAGAAGGAAAGGATGACGAACTGGTAGGACGCATTCAGCAAAAGCTGGGTAAAACACGTGACGAAGTGATTACCTGGCTCAAGTCGTTGGGATAACAGCCATTCACTCTGCAATTTCAGATTAATTTTTTAGATCCGATTTTGATTATTTTCTCAATTAAATAAATCCGAGGAGGATTGTTTTTTAAAATGTTTCATATAAATTTTTGAGATTTTTATTTACGTGTTCCATCTTAAAAATTCAGGAAAATAGATTTTACATTCCTTCATTTGGCATTATTTAAAAAATTTATATTTGTATTTTCAGATTGGTTGTAAATTAACCCTTAATACTCATTCAAATGAAAAAAACAATCTTTACTTCCATTCTCTGTATTTCTTGCATGGTTTTGTTAACCCACTGCACTCAGAACAAGGTTGAAAATGCTGACACGAATTCTACGAGTCACCCGGGTGACAGTGCCGCAGCACAACTCATGTCCAATCAGAGTGAAATTGACAGAGGTCGTTATCTTGTAGCTATTTGTGTATGTGATGACTGTCATTCACCAAAAATTATGACTGCTGAAGGTCCGGTTATTGATTCCACAAGAAGATTGTCAGGTCATCCTGCTGACAGTAAATTACCTGAAATTAAACAGAGTGAACTTGCACCCGGAAAATGGGTTATGGGAACCCAAGACCTGACTGCATGGGCGGGTCTCTGGGGAGTTTCATTTCCTGTTAACCTTACTCCTGATAACGAGACGGGAATCGGTGCATGGACACCTGAATTATTTATTAAAATTATGCGCACCGGTAAATTTATGGGTATTGAATCGGGTCGCACATTGTTGCCACCAATGCCATGGCAGAGTTACAGGCAAATGACCGATGAAGACCTGAGAGCTATATTTACTTACCTCAAATCATTACCACCAATATCGAATAAAGTACCCGACCCGCTGCCTCCTCCGGATATGAAAAAAAGTTAACCAGTTGATGCTGGTTAATTCTCTGAATGGATAAGCTAAGATTTAAATCTTAGCTTATCTATTAAATGGAAATTTGTTTTCCATTTCAAAAGAGGGGATTTACTTTCTGGATAATACCAAAAAAAATAAAAAATCAATCTTTAGTCCGGTATCATTGATTATTTCACTGGGAAGTAAACTAATTATATTCGCAGAATTATCAAAAACAAATGAAGTAAGTTTAATTCTGTGAAATGATTAATCTAAAAAATATACACGAATATGAAAATCTTCATATAGTATTGTGGTTATTGAAAGATACCTGCTGGGTAATGCTTTGGAAAACGGGAGGGTTAATTATGATAATACCTACTATCCTTGTCGCATGGCATATTACCTGGTTAAGCCGTAAAAATACCGGTGAATTTTTGCATAATCTAGCTGTCAGCTTTTGGATTATGGCTAATTCAATATGGATGATAGGAGAATTTTTTTATGATGATACCTTACGCCCTTTATCAACTCTGTTTTTTGCTGCAGGTATTATATCAGTTGCAATTTATTATTTAATAGTGCTGCCACGAAAAAAAGCTATTGTAAAATAACTTTCTCTGGCTTTCTGAATATTCCGGTACATTTTTGATGAATTTAAAACTTAATTAAAACAATGGCATTGCCAGCCGACATATCAGGTTGCAATAATCAATTTGGTTATCGCGCTGTAAATAATCAACTATTGTTTTGCTTTCAACTTCAATTATTAATGTAAACTCTGCTTCAATATTATTGGGCAATTCAACTTTTAAACTGCGTGTAGAAGGATTAGGATAGCAAAAAAGAGTATGTATTACCTTTATGATCATATCCAGTTTGTTTTGATTCAGCAAACTATTATACAAACATTGTAAATCCTTTGTTTTTATATTCATCATAGGTGTATTATCATTTTAATAGTATCAGTTTAAATTATAGTTCTGTGTAATTAATTTCCTTTTCCATTATTACCGTATCTTTGATTTCACAAAAAAAATTCTGCTATGAAAAAAGTGCTCCTGTTTATAACCGCATACTCCTGTTTTATTATTGGATGCGGCAATACCAATCATTCTCCAGGTAATGATACCACGCCCTCTGCCGGTCCATCATCTGAACCAAACATTGGTGAGGTTGTAGCACCCTCACCAATGGAAACACCTGCAACCATTCAATCAGCAGCTGACTCTGCAGTGACAACAATTAGTCCTCAGCAACAGGTTGTGTCCACTGCAAAAGGAATGAATCCTGCCCATGGACAACCAGGTCACCGTTGTGATATTGCAGTAGGTGCACCGCTTAATTCACCAGCAGGTGTGAATGCCACCGCACCAGCAACTATGTCAGCAACACCTGCGCCTACGGTTTCAACACCTGTAGGAACTCCAACACCTTCGCCAGCTACTTCTTCTAAATCAACGTCTTCCTCAGCAACACCTCCTGGAATTAATCCTCCCCATGGAGAGCCGGGACATGACTGCGCCATTGCTGTAGGAGCACCGCTTAAAAAATAGGAACGCTCAACTAAGCGGGAGCGGAAAATTTTTAATTTTATTTAATAACCTTTTCCTTTACTCCCTATTTTGTGATGGATTGCTATGAACGTGAGTAAAGGTGTTTTGTGTTTGGGTTATCAGATCAATGATGATTAGAGAAATAAAAGCTTTTACTTGTGCTTAACATTCTGGAAAAGTACTCGCAGCCTAGCATTATAAAAATCCGCTCTTTAAAAAACTACGCAATTAAACTAGAGATTCTACTCGTATTAGGGTTTTTTTTATAATAACCAAAAATGTACAAAGGTTATGATTAACCGCAATCTTATCTCCATCATTCAAATGCTATAGAAACTTTTTCGATTGGAATAAGAGTTGGGAACGGG
>JANLUX010000238.1:0-2526 GCA_031363705.1 Bacteroidota bacterium | reverse complement strand
AAAGCGGATACATGCCTGCATATTTTTATGACCCATACATGTATAGGGCACATAAAATGAAAGGTGGAACTTTTCAGAACTACAATGACAAGACATATTTAAAACTCACCGACCAAGAAATTGCAAAGCACTTAAACGGTGAACAATTGATTGGAGTGTATCCGTTGTTGCAAGACAATTCCTCAAATTTTATTGCAGCGGATTTTGATGAATCAAATTGGATTGCCGATGCGAGTAAATTCCTCAAAGCATGTAACAAAAAAAATATTCCTGCATACTTGGAGCGTTCCCGTTCAGGTAATGGCGGACATGTTTGGATATTTTTTGAGCAGCCCTACCCTGCAATCCGAAGCAGAAAATTATTCATTTCTATTCTTGAACAGTCAGGTGCATTTTCACTATTTGACAAGAGTTCAAGTTTTGACCGTCTATTTCCCAATCAAGATTTCCTTTCAGGAAAAGGTTTAGGAAATTTAATTGCACTACCATTATTCAAAAAAACATTGGAGCAAGGGAACAGTTGTTTTATTGATGCTGAAACGATGCAACCAATAAAAGAACAATTTGAGTTTCTGAAAAACATAAATAGAATTTCTATTTCAAAATTAGACAACCTCTATCAGTTACTGACTACTACTTCCAATTCAACTTTTCAAAAAGCCGGTGATGGGAAATTGATGATTGCATTGAATAATGAAGTGAAGATTAGTCGAGAAGGAATGACAACTCCTTTGATAAACTTTTTGAAAGAAGAATTGAACTTCACTAATTCAGAATTTATCATCAAGAAGAAAATTGGCAGAAACACTTTCGGAACGGAACGCTATTTCAAGTTTGTAGAAGAAACTGAAAACGAAGTTGTAGTTCCAAGAGGTTTTATTGGAAAGTTAATTCGCTTTTGTAGAGAGAATAGAACTGAACATAATTTCATAGATGAAAGAAAGAAGCATAAAGCAATTCCCTTTTTGTTTAACGCTAAACTAAGAGAGCATCAGCAAGCAGTAATTGAATCCATTTCAAAAAAGGATTTGGGAGTGATTGTAGCTCCACCCGGTTCGGGCAAAACAATTGTTGCCTTAAAAATTATTTCGGACAAACAGCAACCTGCTTTAATCATTGTTCACCGAAAACAATTGGTTGAACAATGGACAGAAAGAGGTGAAACATTTTTGGGAATTCCTAAAAATGAAATCGGTAAAATCGGACAAGGAAAAAGTAAGGTCGGAAAGAAAATTACAATTGCAACCATTCAAAGTTTATCAAAGGAACTTGATAAAATTGATAGTGATAATTTGAAAACTGCTTTCGGAACTGTAATCGTTGACGAGTGTCATCATATTCCTGCTGAAACATTCAGAAATACAATTGCAAAACTTCAAACATTTTATCTCTATGGATTAACAGCAACTCCATTTAGAAAATACAATGACGGCAAATTAATTTTCATTCACTTAGGCGAAGTAATATCCGAGATAAAGTCAAGTGAGATTAGCACGGCACAACAAGCAAAAATTGTTATCCGAAATACAGAACTTGATGTTCCTTTTAATTCCAAGACCGACCAATTTGAAACACTATCAAAAATTCTTGTTCACGATTCTGCGAGAAACAAATTGATTCTTCAAGATGTAATCACTGAATTGAAAGAAGGTAAAAGGGTTGTGATAATTACTGAAAGAAAAGAACACATTGATTCTCTACACCAGTATCTGAAACAATCTTATGAAACAATTACTTTGAGTGGAGGTGATTCAGAAGGCAACAGAACTTCTAAATGGAAATTTTTGAAAGATGGAAATTATCAAGTGTTGATTACAACAGGACAATTTTTTGGAGAAGGGACAGATTTGCAAAACGCAAATTGTTTGTTTCTTGTTTATCCATTTGCATTTGAAGGAAAGTTGATTCAATACATTGGTAGGGTTCAGCGTTCAGAAGTTACCCCAACTATTTATGATTACAGTGATATAAAAATTGACTATCTGAATAAACTGTTTCTCAAACGAAATACTTTTTATAGAAAGATTAATAAACAAGCCACCTTATTTGATGAGCCAACGGAAGAAATTGCGGATGCAAACTCCATTTCCATTAAGCGGCAAATAAAAATTCCGATTGAACAACTTGAATTTCGTTACGGCAGTATTGGATTCAAACACTTCATTCCTGAACCGAAAACCGAACTTGAATTTGAAATTGAGAACCTTGAAGTAAGACCAGAGTTTGAAGTTTTGAAACCATACTTTGCAAAAGCACTTAAATCAAAAAATGTAAAGATTGATATTCATGCAGAGTTTGAAAACAATAAACTTGTTTCTCAATTGGCAACTTCAACCGATGTGGAGAAAATAAATCGTGAAGTAATTGAAGGAGTGAAGTTCACTTTTGTTTCAAAGAATATAATTGGACGACCATTGCTTAAAAATGAAAATATTTTAGACATCAATCAAATTCAGGGAGAGAAAAACAATTCGCTTTACAGTTCGGGTGAAGAACTACTGGAAGATATTTTAAAAAAGGGAAACT
>JANLUX010000218.1:0-2650 GCA_031363705.1 Bacteroidota bacterium | reverse complement strand
CTGATATTATTGCGCGCATGAAGGAAGCGAAACTGATGGTGGTGGAGGGTACATTGTATCCGCTGCTCACACGTCTCAAAAATCAGGGTCTGCTTTCCTACACCTGGAAGGAATCAACAGGCGGACCGCCACGCAAGTATTATACACTCACTCCGATAGGAGAACAATTCACAAATGAACTACGCAACACCTGGAATGAACTGGTGGAAGCAGTAAACAAAACCACCTTAAAAACTTCAAACAATGAATAAGACGGTAACAGTAAACATAGGAGGTATGGTGTTCCATATTGAAGAGCACGCCTATGACAAGTTAAAAAAATACCTCGAAGCCATAAGAGGCTACTTCACCACTTCGGATGGACGTGATGAAATTATCCAGGACATCGAATCGCGCATTGCCGAAATGTTTACCGAGCGTATCGGTACCAGCAGGCAGGTAGTGGTGGAAGATGATGTGGAGCATGTAATCAACACCATGGGAAAACCAGAGCAGGTTGCCGGAGAAAATGCAGAAGAAAAAACTGCTGAAACATTTTCTTCTACTGCCTCAGGTACAGGACGCAGTTATCGCAGATTATTCCGTGATCCGGATGATAAAGTGGTGGGAGGTGTTTGTAGCGGTATCGCCCATTATTTGGGTTGCGACCCTGTTTGGATCCGCCTTGCATTTGCCATCGCCTTGTTTGTATTCGGAACAGGATTCCTGTTGTATATCCTGTTGCTCATCATTATACCAAAAGCACAAACTACTGCTGAGAAACTGGAAATGAAAGGTCAGCCGGTAAACATTGACAGTATTAAAAGAACAGTGCAGGAAGAATACGATGACTTAAAGAGCCGCTACACCTCCGAGGGTTTTCGAAACGCAACACGAAGAGGTGGTAGTGCTGTAAGTCGTTTCTTTGAAATGCTGGGTGAAATAATAGTTGGTGCCTTTAAACTATTCTTTAAAATCATTGCGTTCATTTTCATGTTTGCACTGATGGCAATTCTTATTGCGCTATTTATCGGTGCTCTTGGCATTGCAGGTGTGGTTCATGTGGGAACAGTTCCCATGCACATGACGCATATGTTTCTGAGTACAGATCAGCAATGGCTCGTTATCATCACAGCCATCTTATTTCTTGGAGTTCCCATTCTTGCATTGCTTTATAAGATCATCCGCTTTTTTACAAAAACAAAAACGGAGAACAGGTTTCTGAATATGTCTGCCGGAATTTTGTGGGGAATCGGCTGGATAATGTTATTCATCAGCATTGCAGTGATCTCAAAAGATTATAAAGTAAAAGAATCCCGCAGAACAGAAATTCCGATTGTGCAACCCACTTCCTCTACAATGTATCTTGAGTTAATAAATCCAGATTCATATCGTGAAGAAGATTATTATGACCATGACTGGGATGTGGATATTGATGGAGACTTTACCTTCAGCAATCTTGATGATACCATCCGTATTGCAAGAGTGAAGCTGAATGTGGTGAGAGCTGAAGGAGATAAATTTGAATTAATGAAGATTGTGTCTGCCCGAGGCAATAACAGAAAAGTTGCACAGGAAAACACACGCGACATCAGCTATGAAATAGTACAAACAGATTCGGTATTGAAGGTTGATAAAGACTTTCTCTTACCAGAAAAATCGAAATTCCGTGATCAGAAAATTCAACTTATATTAAAAGTTCCGGTTGGTAAAAGCATTCATCTTGGTACAGAAACTGACAGAGTATTTTATGATATAAAAAATGTAACCAATACTTACGATGGTGATATGGTAGGTTATACCTGGACAATGACTGACAGAGGACTTGAATGCATTGGCTGTAATTTACCTGATGAAAACGAGCGATTAAAAAATGAACATGTCCGTATTCATGTAAACGGTAAAGATGTTTCTGTGGATGCTGATAACGATACCATCAACTGGGATAATAAAGATGTGAAAATTCACATTGATGGAGATGGTGTTGTGATTGATGCAAAAGAGAAAAAGAAGTAGGACGCTATTGTCATGCTGACGAAGGAAGCATCTCTACATGGCATGAACAGAGAGATGCTTCGTACCTCAGCATGACAAAGAGTACTTAACAATACATTAACAAAATAAATTCAAAACGGCTGTAACAAATAAATCACGCAGTGTGTCATACAATCAAAATCGCGATAGTATAATTAATACAACAAGCCTCCCGAAACATCGGGATTAGTACCATTATCAGTAAAAAGTAAAACAAGTCCAAAAAATTATTAATTAATTTCTAATTCAAACATTATAAAAACAAAAACAAATGAAAATAAGCATAAATAAAATAAGCAAAGCATCAGCATTCGTATTATTATTAATTGCTCCTGCATTCACCTTCGCACAAAACACCGAAGTAAGCAGCGATGTACGCAGTGACATTGAAAAATTAAACAAACTGATGGAGAACTCCATTAAAGCAAACGACATGAGCAAAGTAGTGGATCTTTATACTGACGAGGCAACCATTATTGCACCAGGCGGACAAAAAATTCATGGACGCAAAGCCATTGCTGATTACTGGTATAACTTTTCACGCTGCAAAAATTTCACCAGTGAAATAACAGAACTTGGCGGTAATGGTAAAATGGTTTATCAATTAAGCAAATGGACTTTCACATGTGTGAAATAC
>JANLUX010000156.1:0-27950 GCA_031363705.1 Bacteroidota bacterium | reverse complement strand
CTTTTCTTATTGTCTTTAACATATTTCTCTGCCTTGTGTACACTTTCACTTAGGTCAATAGTTTCGTCTTTTACTTCTGCCATGAGGGTTTTTTAATGAGGCGCAAATATAGAATTTTTTCTATTCGGAGAAAATGACCGGAAGACAACATTAATGAGATGAATAAACACCTTAACTTAATGGAATTATTAAGCTGATTTTTCTGAAAACACCGGTCTTATTACTTGAAATGAAGAAATGCTAAACTGCAATCTCAAAAGGGTGCCGGCTTTCTTTTCATATCCTGTTTTAATTACATTTGCCGTCCCTAAAAAAACCCTTAGAGATAAATGAAAAAGATAATTGCAAGTTGTTTTCTTGTAGCGCTTACGCTGAATGCAAGTACGCAGACAGTAGCGCAGACCCAATCAAAACCTGCTGTACGTGCGCAGGCAAAACCAGCAAAACCTACAGCCCCTACTGAGGTTACTGTTAATGATCCTGTTCTTCTTACCGTTGCCGGAGATAATATACCACGCAGTGAGTTCGATCGAGTGTTTCGCAAAAACAACAATAAGGACAGCACTTACGATGAAAAAGCAGTAAGGGAATATCTTGACCTATATATAAATTATAAACTAAAAGTGAAAGAGGCGGAAGCTCAAAAGCTTGACACAAGTGAAACATTTATTAATGAACTGTCAGGATACAGGAAACAATTAGCGCAACCTTATTTAACTGATAAAGAAGTGAGCGAAAACTTAATAAGAGAAGCTTACGAGCGGTTAAAGAAAGATGTGCATGCAAGTCATATATTAATAAAAGTTGCGCCTGACGCATTGCCGAGAGATACCGTAGCTGCTTATAACCGTATTTTAAAAATACGTGAAATGATAATGAAAGGGGCAGATTTTAGCAAGATGGCACGTGATAGCAGCGAAGATCCATCAGCAAAGGAAAACAATGGCGACCTTGGCTATTTCACTGGAATGCAAATGGTATATCCATTCGAAACTGCAGCATTTAACACCAAAGCAGGACAAGTGACAGCACCTTTACGCACCCGCTTTGGTTATCATTTAATTAAAGTAATTGATTCACGTCCGGCACAGGGTGAAATCCATGTAGCACATATTATGGTTAAGTTACCAAAGGATGCTTCTGATTCAACAGTTAAAGCAGCGAAGGCACGTATTGATGAAGCATATACTAAACTGAAAAACGGAATTCCTTTTGATTCACTGGTAAGCAAATATTCTGATGATAAATCATCGGCTAAGAAAGGTGGTGAGATTGCCTGGTTCGGCACGGGTCGTATGGTACCTGAGTTTGAGAAAGCAGCCTTCAGTTTAAAAAAAGATGGCGATTACTCAGTGCCTGTTAAAACAAATTATGGATGGCATATTATCAAGCGTCTGGAGAAAAGAGAAGTTCCATCTTTTGAAGAAAAGAAAGGTGAGCTGAAACAGGCAATCATGAAAGACAGCCGTAATGATATGAGCAAAACTTCGATGGTAAATAAAATCAAAACTGATTATCAGTTTAAGGAATTCCCTAAAAACAAAACGGAGTTTATTCAATCACTGGATACCAATCTGCTGAATGGCGAATGGGATCTTAATAAAGCGGACAAACTCAATAAATCTTTATTTACACTAAATGACGGAGGAAACGTTAAAACATATACACAACAGGATTTTGCAAAATATGTAAGCACGCACCAGAGCAAACGCACAAATACTTCACCCCAGATGATAGGTAATGAATTATATAATTCTTTTGTTACTGAAACCATGCTGGCTTACGAAGAAACCAAACTGGATTCAAAATATCCTGACTTCAGCAACCTGATGAAAGAATACCGCGATGGAATTTTATTGTTTGACCTCACTGATCAGATGGTGTGGAGCAAAGCTGTTAAAGACACCAACGGACTAAAAGAGTATCATGTTAAAAATAATAAAAATTACATGTGGCCGTCCCGTGCCGAAGCTGTAATTTATACTTTTTCAAACGATGCTGTAGCTGCCGACTTCCATAAGCAATTGAAAAAAGGAAAATACGCTGTGGATACCATCATTGCAAGAATAAACAGAACAACTCCAGGCAGCATTACTCTTAAGCAAGGTAAGTTTGCAAAAGGTGATAATGAGTATGTGGATAAAACACCATGGGCAAAAGGTTTTGGTAATGATTTAATGAAAGAGAACCAGGTAATTCTTGTAGAGATAAAAGATGTGCTGCCTCCTCAGCCAAAATCGCTGGATGAAGCCAAAGGTTTAATCACGGCTGATTATCAAAGTTATCTTGAGAAAAGCTGGATACAGGAACTTCGTAGTAAATACCCTGTTAAAGTAAACGAGGAAGTTTTGCAGACCATGTGGAAATAATAACATAATAAATAATTGAACGCGGATTTCGTCCATCAGCAAGATGCAAACGGAATCCGCGTTCTTACTATAAACATTGTTGACAGAGAAAAAATTTTGTATCCTCTTAAGTGCGTTAGTGGTGTTATTGAGCAGCAGTTGTCAGTATTTAAAAAAAGAAGACACTCCACAGGCGCATGTGATTGCCAAAGCTTTTGAAAAGAATTTGTATGATAAGGATTTGAAAGATATTGTGCCTAAAGGTGCTTCAAGCCAGGACAGTATTACCATTATACATAATTATATTAATAACTGGTTACGCCAGCAGGTGGTATTAAAAAAGGCAGATGATAATTTAACACAGGAGCAGAAAAACGTTCATAAGCAATTAGAAGAATACCGTAACTCCCTGGTAACTTATATTTATGAGCGGCAGCTGATCAGCGAAAAACTGGACACGGTTGTGAGTGATGGAGAGATTGAAAAATATTACAGTGACAATGCTGCAAATTTTCAGTTGAAGGATAATATTATTAAAGTATTGTATTTGCGTGTTCCTGTAAATGCACCCAAACTGGATAAAGTCCGCAAATGGTATAAATCCGATAATGAAAAAGACAGGCAACAACTGGAAGAATATTGCCATCAGTTTGCGAGCGATTTTAATCTGAATGATGAGGAATGGTTACTGTTTGATGACCTGTTAAAAAAAGTGCCCATAAAAACTTACGATAAAGAAGAATACCTTCGCAACAATCGTTTTATTGAAACAAGTGATACTATCAGCACCTGGTTTGTAAATATTAAAGGATTTAAAATAAAAGAAAGTGTAAGCCCGTTGAGCTTTGAAAAAGATAACATACGCAACCTGATAATTAATAAAAGAAAGCTGGAGCTGATAGAAACAATGGAGAAAACAGCTTTTGACCAGGCACTGAAAGAGAACAACATCAAAATTTACAATGCAAAAAAATAAACTTTTAATACTGGTTTTAATACTGGTTCAAGCATTTGCTGCTTTTGCTCAACCTCAAGGAACGGTGATAGATCAGGTAGCAGCCGTTGTAGGTGCCAAAGTGGTGCTTAAGTCAGATATTGAATCACAATATCACCAGTATTTACAGCAGGGAAATTATGGTGACAGCACATTAAGATGCAGAATACTTGACCAGCTGATGATAAACAAACTATTGCTTAACCAGGCTATATTGGACAGCGTGGAAGTAACGGAAGACCAGGTTTCGCAAAAAATTGACCAGAATATGAATTATTATATTCAGCAGATAGGTTCAGTGGAAAAGTTAGAACAATACTATGGCAAATCACTTCCTGAATTAAAGGAAGAATTTACACCATTAGTGAGAGATCAGTTGCGCATACAACAGATGCAGAGTAAGATCACCAAGAATGTTTCGGCATCACCATTGGATGTAAAATTATTTTATGAGAGCATTCCAAAGGACAGTCTGCCGCTTGTTAATACTGAGTTAGAGTATGCGCAGATTGTGCATGAGATACCTGTAAGTATCCTGCAAAAGGAAGAAGCACGTAAGCAACTGGAAGAATTACGCAATCGAATTTTAAAGGGAGAAGATTTCAGCACATTGGCGGTTTTGTATTCACAGGATAAAGAGAGTGCAAAGCAAGGGGGAGAATTAGGATTTGTGAACCGGGGTGACCTGGTGCCGGAATTTGAAGCTGTTGCATTCCGTTTAAAAAACACAACCCAGGTATCAGAAATTGTGGAATCTAAATATGGTTATCACATCATACAATTGATTGAGCGAAGAGGAGAAAAAATAAATGTAAAACATATTTTAATTAAGCCGGGATCAACTGCCGATGACCTTACAGGTCCACAATTGCTGATGGATAGTATTGCTACAGCTATACGCGAAGGGAAACTAACTTTTTCAGCAGCTGCGGAAAAATTTTCAGATGATACTGATTCAAAATTAAACGGAGGTATTGCAGCAAACCCTTCCACGGGGGCTGTCCGCTTTGAAGCCGACCAGGTGGATCCTACTATTTTATTTCAACTTGATAAATTAAACATAGGAGAAATTTCGAACCCAATGCTTGTTACAACAAAAGAAGGCAAACAAGCCTACCGGATTTTAAAGCTCAATAACAGAACAGAACCTCATAAACTAAATCTTACGGAAGACTATCAGCGCCTACAGGAAATTACGCTCAATCAAAAACAAGGTAAAGCACTCGAAGATTGGAAAAATAAAAAGAAGCAGGTTACTTATATCAGAATTGCAGACGAGTATAAAAACTGTGATGTTATAAAATACTGGACGGTGAATTAAATAAAAAATTGACAATTGACAATTGACAATTGATAATTAACAATTGACAATGAACAATGAAACTTTAAACTATAAACTTTAAACTTTAAACTTTGAATACATGAGTAAAACATTTTCATCAGATGTGGAAGCAGTGGATGCATTGCGTTCTATTTACACAGAGCTCCGCAATGAAATAGGGAAGGTAATTATCGGGCAGGATGAGGTAGTAAAAGATGTGTTGATTTCTATTTTCAGCAACGGACATTGCTTGCTGGTGGGAGTTCCGGGGCTTGCAAAAACATTGCTTGTAAATACTATTGCACGTGTATTGGGGTTAAGCTATAACCGTATTCAGTTTACACCTGACCTGATGCCATCAGATATTATCGGAACAGAAATACTGGATGAATCACGTCACTTTAAATTTATCAAAGGTCCTTTGTTTGCAAACATTATTCTTGCTGATGAGATAAACCGTACACCGCCAAAAACACAATCGGCATTGCTGGAAGCTATGCAGGAACGCGCTGTAACTACAGCAGGTAAGCGTTACGAACTCGGAAGCCCCTTCTTCGTGCTTGCAACACAAAACCCGATTGAACAGGAAGGAACTTATCCATTGCCTGAAGCGCAGCTGGATCGTTTTATGTTTAATGTGTTGTTAGATTATCCCAAGTTTGATGAGGAGATATTGGTGGTAAAAAATACTACCAGCAATTACAATCCTGAATTACGTGTGGTGCTTAGCGGAGAAGACATTAGTTTTTTTCAAAACCTTATCAGAAGAATTCCGGTGCCGGATAATGTATTGCAATATGCTGTGATGCTTTCATCCAGAACAAGACCTAATACCAAAGAAGCACATCCAATGACCAATGATTACATAAGCTGGGGAGCTGGTCCGCGTGCATCGCAATACTTAGTTGTGGGTGCCAAGTGCCAGGCAGTTTTAAGAGGAAAATATTCACCTGACATCGAAGATGTGAAAGCAGTAGCGCCTGCTATTTTACGCCATCGCATTGTAAAGAATTACAAAGCAGAAGCAGAAGGAGTTTCGATAGAAGATATTATTCAGAAGTTGTTGGTGTAGTGCTTGCGCTGTCATTCAGGAGGAAACTTGTCATATAGCAGCATAGTTGTTTGTCATCGTAAAAAGTGTTTTTTCAGCGCTACAGTGCTTAATTTGAAATTTTGATAAAATTAATTCCAGGATTTGTGCTTTTGATTAGCGCAATCTTTTTTTCTCTGGATAAATCTTTTATTTCCTTCTCTTTTTCTATAGCCATATTGATAGAATCATATCTTTCAAAATAGACTAACTGGTAACAATAATACTTGCCTTCGAAAGAGTTCTTATTTGATCTGTTCTTATAATGTTCCTGCATCCTTCGGAAGAGATCGTTAGTTACGCCTGTATAAAAAGTAGTTTTAGCTGGGTTGGTGGTGATGTAAACAAAAAAGTTGTGATTTTGCATATTCTCTCGCGTAATTCAGGAGGAAACCTATCATATAGTAGGACTGAGTTTGTTAACCCATCAAAGATATTTGAAAACCTAAAAACCTAAAAGCATTTACATCCAAACAAGCTTTATGCGTTATCAAACTTTAGTCTTTCAAACATGACAAGTTTCCTCCTGAATGACAGTTAGTGTGCCACGGTGAGTTTCATCCTTAAAGTTTGGTTGTTTGATGTTAGTGACACAAAATATACTCCTGCCCTACCCATTCAATTCCCTATTCCATAAAAGAAAAGCCCCGCAGATGAATGCAGGGCTTTTCAAAACCAATCATGAAAATATTTTTAATCAATCACCGTAAATCGAATGGATTGAACTGTTTCACCATTGTTTTCTAAGATTGCATAATAGCTACCACTCTTAAGTTGTTTAACGTTATAATTTAATTCGTAAGTGCCAGCAGCGTATGTTTTATTTTTAACCGGGGTTTCAATTAAATTACCTGTCAAGTCATATATTTTAAATGAAAGTGTGGTATTATCTGCGGTAACCCTGTATTTAAAAGTAGTCTGTGTCTTTGCGGGGTTTGGATAATTCTGGCTCATTAATAATTCAGGAGCGCCTAATTTCATGGTTGCATCTCCACCAGGATATAAGGCACTGCTGCTGAATGCTCGTGTTCCACCGCAATCACTTGTACCAGATTTGGGTAAGGCGAGGTATGGGAATACGTTGCGTAAAGGGCGATCATTCATCTCAACACCTGTTGTAAATGTTAATACATCTTTAAGGTCTTGTGTAACCGGGCTTCCTCCAGGAGTGTAATCATCATACCATAAACCAATTGCAGCTAATACCGCACCACTTACTGCCTGTAGTTCAATACGAGTAACGTCATCTTCGAGCCTGCGCCCGTTTGGAAATCCATCCATGTTAGGAATAAACTGCAATGCAGCAGAGGTGTTGTATGCAGGATCAGTGAGACCAAGCACCGCTGCTTTGATTAAGCCCATTGAACTGAAATTCTTATCATATCTGGGAGTGCTTGGCACAGCCATGTTAAGGCGCAACATATCACCAAATGTTGGCAGAAAATTATTAATAAATGGTTTCCCGGCTGCTAATGGATTTCCGCCTTTTCCGGTTGCCAATTGATAGGGAGCAAGGTTTGGCACCCCAGTCATAAATATCGGTAACAAATCAACTGAACGCGGTTGATTATTACGTAATAAATAATTTCCAAAAAGTGCATCATCTAAAGCAGTTCCTGATACGGCAGCAGTTCCTTTCAAAGGAAAAAGTCCATCATGTCCATTACCGAAATCAAATGATCCCAATGAATTGCGCTGAATGCGCAGCTTTGATAACCCCGGTACTGCACCACCAAACTGGCTGTCGTCCATGTAGAGAGCAAGCTCTGGATTTGTAAAATACTGCTCTAATGCAGGGTCCTCATTATATGGAGTTAATGAATTCCAGTAATCTTTTTGTCCAATTGGTATCACCACTTCATTAGTCAAAGGCATTCCAAGACGTGATATCTGAATCCAGCTACCACTGTTTGTTGGCTTGCCTCCTGTTGTGCTTCTTACAGTTGTCATCTGGCGACTGGCAGTGGCATACACGCCAATTACAAAATCAGGATCAAGGATATTAGCGGATTCTTTCACATCTTTTCCATCTTTCTGTAAAGTAGCAATAGGAGCTTTAATACAAATTGCATGAATGTTTTTACATGCTAACCCATCGCGGGCACCATTAGGACGAACTCCGCCCAGATCAAATATTCCTCCTAAATCAACAAAGAAAGGATCATCCATCGGTCCGCAGAAAATAGTTTCTCCGGTGGTAGCTGTTGCTATTGCATTATCACTTACATCCCGGTAACTGGCAGCATTTAAACCTACCGGGCTGGTGATAGAACGAGGACCAATATTAGTAGGAGGAACAACACCATTGGTTACAATTGGTGTAAACGCTCCGCCATTCATACTGCGTGAACAGGTATAAGTAGTTTTTAAATTTTGCTGACCTAACCGGATATTAAAAAAAGTAGTAGGATCCTGGTTAACCTGTGTAAATTCAAAACGGTAAACAATATCATCACCTGTGGTGGATGCATCATTCTTTACATGAATTTCATAACGCACATCCTCACCAAAGGAATAATAATTAGGACCACCCTGCGGCAATTCCGCAGGAACATAATTTGCAATAATGGTTACAGTGTTCTGATCATTTGGACTCCTAAATACATAGAGATCAGTGTTGTCAGCCAATGGATCATTAGCGATAAGCGGAGCCTCCCTGTGGCTTGAGGCAGTGATGATGGTGTTGGAAGTGATCAATGCTGTGGCGACTATGGCTAACACAACTATGCCAATTCCGATTGTTTTTTTTGTGATTTTTTTTTGCATGATTTTAATTTTTAATTGTTTATTTAAATATTGATTTGAAATAATGATTGATATACAAGAATTAATTTGAAGATTTAAAAAACTTACGCTTTAAATAGAGTTATGGATTGGCAAGGATTAAAAAATATTTTTTGAGCTTCCTCCTACTCCAAAAAAAAAGGCTGTCTCCTGACAGGGGACAGCCTTTTTAACTAAAGATTGAAATTAGAAGAAAGCGATTATGCTATCCTTCTTAATTTAACTGATAACCGTTCATGTTCACCACGCTTAAACTTACCAACTTTTAAAGTTTGCGGTTCATAATCGGGTAGCTCGAAAGTGACAGTGTATTTTTGTTCAGGGTTGAGTTCCTGTTTAATGAATTTACCCTGAAAATATTTCAGCCTGAATCAATGTAAAAAAAGTAAATCATCTCTTATAGTAAATAATCAATCGCGAAGAATTCTAAAATAAAAAAGCCCCTTTCTTCCCATGAAGAAGAAAGGGGCTTTTATAAATGGATATAATTTGTCGAGATGAGCTTTCCGGATTGTATTAATTGTTGATTGGAGAATACTTTATAAAAGTATATTCCTTTAATGAGAGCAGGGTTTGAAGTGTTGTTGCTTTTTTGTAATGATTGTGTTGATTATTTCTCCTCCCAATACATTGTATATTTTCATTTCAACATGCCCGAATGGTGATGCATCCTTTATTACTATCCATGTGGAAGATCTGATTGGATTTGGAAATAGTCTTCGCTTTAATTTCGAGAATCTCTGAGGATACTGAGCTATAAAACCCATACGAACTTTTTTTTGCGCAAGTGTTCGTCCCGTTTCCCAGTATAATTGCATTTTTCTAAAAGCGATTTTTATTTGGCGGTAAATAAATTTGTCATACATTTATTCTCCAAATAAAAAATCCATTAATCAAAAATAAATAAACATGAAAAAAATCGTTACAACCATGCTTGCGCTTGCTATGATGAGCGCCATGCAACACACATCAGCACAAACCAACACTTTTCCTGCAACAGGAAATGTGGGTATAGGAACGCTTAGCCCCGCTTCGAAGCTGGACATTTTACCGGCTAATGCAAATGCTTTAACCATACGTCCTTTTGGAGCTGCGGCAAATAGCACCGGGCAGCTTCAATTCAGAGAGCTGGCAGCAAACGGTACAAATTATGTCGGATTAAGAGCACCTGATGCTTTAGCATCAAATTTAATTTTCCGTTTACCATCGGTTTATGGTACCAACGGACAGGTATTAAGCACTACAGGTTCAGGAGTGCTCACCTGGATTACGCCTTCAGTGGGTGGAGGTGCAAGCACTTCGCTTAATAATTTAACAGCCACATCTATCAACCAGGCTTTACTTCCCTCAGCCACTAATATCCGCGACCTTGGTTCTGCAAGCAGGGCATGGAGAAATCTTTATGTAACAGGAGTTTGGCCCCGCACCGGTAGCACACTTGGATTCGGAATTGCTGCATCCTCTTCTGCACTTGCCACCTTTGCTGGTAATGATTTAGCCGGAGAATCAAGCCAAGGCAGCGTTCAGATAGGAGCTGCATCCTCCTTTAATGTGGTAATGGATAATAATGAAATGCAGGCGCGGAATAACGGTGTAGCATCTGACTTGTTTCTCAATTACTGGGGAGGCAATTCACATATCGGCAGTTACGTAACAGGAGCTTATACAGAGGTACTTAATCCTATTTATATGAACAGTACAGCTTCAGTGTATGGAAGACTTGGAATTAAAACCACATCTCCGCAATATGATTTGCATATATTATCAACTGACTATACGGCTGCGCGCATTGAAACACCATATGTAGGTGGCACTACTGTGAATATATTAGCAACAGCAGCCTCAGGTAATTCGTGGGCTCTCAACGCTTCAGCCCCCTTATCAGGATATGCAGGCTTTTTTAGCGGCAATGTGTATTGCACCGGCAGCTATCAACCATCGGATGAACGGTTGAAAGAAAACATTCAGCCATTGCAGAATGCGTTGGAAAAAATAATGAAGCTGGAAGTGAAGACTTATAATTTTAAGCAGGATCATGAACAAATGCACTTGTCCACAGTGAAGCAAAATGGCTTTATTGCTCAAAATCTTGAAACTGTTTTTCCTGAACTGATAAAGGAAACAGCAGATAAAAATGTGGATAAAGACCATCCGCTGGAATTTAAAGCTGTTAATTATATTGGGATGATACCGGTACTTACGGCAGCCATGCAGGAGCAGACCAAGGTAATTGAAAATCTGAAGAGAGAAAATCAAAGTCTGCAATCAAGACTTGATAAATTTGAAAAAGCATTGCAGGGATGTTGCAGCAACAATAATGCAGCAGAAAGAAATACTGCTTCATCTACCCCTAAGGATGCTGCGCAGTTAATGCAGAATGTTCCCAATCCGTTTAATAAAAGCACGGTTATCAGCTATTACATTCCAGAAAACTTTACCCATGCACAACTTAAAGTTTATTCAGCGCAAGGTGTTGAAATGAAAGCGTATGTAATTAAGCAGAGCGGTAAAGGAGAAATTATAATGGAAGCAAACACACTTGCTGCAGGAATTTATTCCTATACCTTAATTGTGGATGATAACGCAGCAGATGTAAAGCAAATGATTGTGACAAAATAACTGGCATTATTAAGTGGTTTAAAGCCGCTTCCAAAATTCAAAGGTATGAGGATTTGGAAGCGGCTTTTCAATTTAAATTAAGGTGGAATGGTCGTTTTAACAAACTCCATTTTTCAGTAGCGTGTGGGGCATGAATTTTAACATGAGATTGTAAAACAGAATCAATATGGAAACAACGCAAAAAAGTAATGAAAGGGTTAGAAACGCTACCTCGGATGAACAAAATGCGAAGATTGATAATGCTACTTATGAAAATGTGAAGGATTATGGACATAAGGGTAAAGTGCGCATTAATGCAAGACTTCAGGAACTGGAGCAGGAATGGGATATTGAGCGTAT
Organism: Bacteroidota bacterium; assembly: GCA_031363705.1. Classification (GTDB taxonomy): domain Bacteria; phylum Bacteroidota; class Bacteroidia; order AKYH767-A; family OLB10; genus JANLUX01. The sequence goes on along the minus strand of JANLUX010000156.1, from coordinate 16,455 downwards.
GATTGAGCTGAATGCATCCAGTCTGGCGCTAACAGGGCTTATGCTGGGCGTTTTGGTGAATAAGCGCTGGTTAATTTTAACGGGTATTGTAACTCCATTTCTTTTACAGCATGCCGTGCAGGGTTGGTGCCCACCGGTGCCTTTATTCCGCAAGCTGGGTTTCAGAACGAGGGATGAAATAAACCGTGAGAAGTATGCGCTGAAAGCACTGAAAGGGGATTTTAAGAATGTGCATGATGCTGAGGCAGCATGGAGTGCGGCTGAGTAAAAGGCAGTATATTGAAAGGAAATCGGTAAGTATATTTTAGATTGTTAATGCGCGAATTGATTGTTCGCGCTTTTTTTATGTGTGGCGGAAGCTTTAGGGAAGATGAGAAATGATTAGTAACACTCTGACAGGTTGCGAAGGTTCTGGTCAGGATAGGGTGTTTTTGTTATAGTATAATCAAAAAAGAAAATATTTTCAACAAGGTGCTGCACGAGCTGTCGGGATGGGATTAACTACCTGACAGGTTGCGAAGTTCCTGCAGGTAAAAGTGTTTTTGTTTATTACAATTAAAAGGTTTTCAACCCAACAGATGCTGCGCGACCTGTCACGATGAAAATTAGAATTTTACGATTTGCAATTGCTCTGATTTTTCGGCAAGGGTTAACCGGAGGTAGTATGCTCCTTCTGCAAGAGAGTGCAAATTGAATGAGAATTCGTTTTGCCCCGGAACTACATGAATATTTTCAAGAAGTGCAACTTTACCTGCCAAATCATAAATTATACACTGACTGTTTTGATCCTGTGTTGTATTAAACTGTATCCTGATAATTTCCCGGGCAGGGTTTGGATATGCTATGAGAGATGTCATCTGATTATGTCCATTATCAGCAAGACGGGGTGAGCATGGGGTAAGTGATTTGCTGCGGGTGCTGCTGCTTCCGCAATCATTATTGGCTCTAACCTTTATAACTGAAGTGGTTGTTATTGTTCCGAATTGAACCGTGACTGAGTTTGCTGTAGTGGTGAGCACGTTATTGGAAGAGGTGATTCCGTTTGCGGTAATGTGTGAGCCGGATGGCGCTGTCCAGGTGTAACTGATTGCAGAGGCAATATCAATAATTGAATAGGTATTGCCTGCACTACCTGAACACACGGTGGTAGGACCGCTGATTACCCCTGGTGTTGGAGGTGCTCCTTTTACGGATAAGCTGCGGGCTGCACTGGTACCACAATTGTTGGAGGCAGTGACTGTGATATAACCTGAAAAAGAGGATGACGGGAAATCAACATGGATGCGGTAAGTGCCCTGCCCTGAAATTATGGAAGCTCCTGAAGGAACGGTCCAGTTATAAGTGAGTCCTGATATATTATTAACAGTATAAATTTTGTTAGTTAATTCGCATAAACCTGAGTTGGCGCCTGAAACTGCGGAAGGCCTTGCGGGGCTACTTAATTGCGACTGAGGTATATTACTGGTGGTATTTGCGGTGCAGCCATCGCTGTTAGTAATGCTGACTGTTTCGGTGGTATTACTGGTAATAAGATACTGACCATTAATATTGTAATAACCATCCTGATCCATCCATACATAAGTGTTATTTGATGCAGTGGTGTCGTTAGCATTAACGGCTTTCACCTTCACTTCTCCACAGAGATCCTGCACCCACTCTATCTGCGGAACTACGGCAGGCGTTAAAGTATTAGTTTGAATCCAGGAGGTATCTTTACACCCTGTGGTGCTTTCAGTAAAAATTGCAGAATAAATTCCTTTATCTGTATTATAATAAGGTACAATATAAAGCTGATTTTGATAAACAAAAGCTGCAGCAGGCATTGGTGCACCATTCCGAAACCATGCTACTGTTCCGCTGTGTCCGCTGAAGAGAATGGGAGTAAGCGTTAAGCCACCTCCTTCGCATGGCGAGTCGTACTCCTGGTCAATAAAGCTTATGGCATTAACACTGCATGATTGTGCACTGATAATTTTAGGAGTATTACACAATATCAGAACTATCAATATGCTTATGAGCTTTGACAATTTATTTAATGCGGGCAATATGTAAGGTGTAATCATACTCTTTAGTTTTTATTGGGAGATGTGCATCTGTGGCGTGTTTGAGTTTTGCTATATATAGTTTTACACAGATAAATACCGTGCCTTCGCATGGCATGAAGTTGTTGTGGTCTAATTTTCCCCACCTCAATTAAACATTTCATTAACAGCATGTAAGTTGGAATTAGGATAGATAGCGATGTGTAGAATCTATCTTTATCCCTCCTACCATAAATGGTGAAGCTAAAATTTGATGGTAAGAAATTTTTTGTTAATATCGCAATACGAAATTTATTCCTCTCCCAAGACCTTAATGAAGCTTAATAATTATATCCTGAATACGCTCCACACATCATCTTTAAAAAAATGAAAACAATCAGACTCCTCTCTTTTTCTATTATCTGCAGCCTTCAAATGCAGGCACAAATCACCATCACGAACAGTGATATGCCGCATGCAGGAGATACGGCACGATATACAAACGCTGTAATAAATCCGTTTATCAATTATGGGGCAACGGGTGCAAATCATACATGGGATTTCAGCAACCTTCGTGCAGCCTCACAGGGCTTAGAAGAGTTTATTGATGTAAGTTCTACCAATATTGTGTATGCAGTTGTGTTTGCCAATATTCCTTTTTTTCCTAACCGCTCAAATGTTTCAAGTAACACTACAGCGTTTCCGACAAACCCATTGGTTCCATTGGTAAACCCTTATAATTTTTATTACAGAAATTCAAGTGAGTATAAGCAAACAGGTTTTGGTGCTGAGATTGCGGGCTTACCTGTACCCATAACATTTAACAACCGTGATGTGATTTACGAACTTCCGCTGAATTTCGGTGATTCATCCACATCCAATTCAGACTGGAATATTAATATACCGGGGCTTGGAGATTTGGGTTACTGGCAAACAAGAACCAATGAGGTTGACGGATGGGGCAATTTAATAACTCCACATGCAACTTACAATGCATTGCGTGTAAAAACCACACGCGCACAAAAAGATACTGTAGCGCTGGATACGCTTGCAGGCTTTGCAGTGGACCGACCGCTACTACGGGAATATAAATGGCTTGCCAACGGTGAAATAATTCCTGTGATGCAAATTACTACATCAGAAATTTTTGGTCTGGAAGTGGTAACAAATATTTTTTTTCGTGATGATTTTATCAAAATCGAAACAAACCCTTTAGCTGATGCCGTATATTGCGCAGGTTCCACACTGAATGTTCCTTATACAAAACACGGTACTTTTAATGGCCAGGGATTGTTTACTGCTGGTAATGTATTTACTGCTCAACTCTCTGATTCGTCAGGTAGCTTTGCCAACCCAATAAATATCGGAAGCGTTACTTTCACTCAATCAGGTATCATAAATGCAACAATACCAACCGGAACAATTTCAGGATACCATTACCGCATCAGGGTGGCAAGCTCTAATCTTGCTGTGGAAGGTAGTGATAACGGAACTGACCTTGTGATCTTTAATTCTACCCCTGTAATCAATGGCATAACTGCCTCGGGTTCACTTACCATCTGTGCAGGAGGTTCGGTTACATTGAATACAGATACAGGGATTTATTATATTTATCAGTGGTATAACAACAGCACAGTTATTAACGGAGCAAATTCGGTCAGCTATACAGCAACTGCGGCAGGGGATTATACGGTGGATGTAATTAATATATGTGGAACTACCACTTCTGCAATTATCACAGTCACAATGCCTGCAGCACCCACATCAATTATAAATACTACAAATTTATTCCCGTGCCAGGGAGATACGCTATTGCTGAATGGTATAACAACGGATGCCACTAATTTGCAATGGCAATTAAATGGCATTGACATTACCGGAGCAATAAATGCTGTTTTATCCGTAATTGCAGATGGAGATTATAATTTGGTTGCTACAGGTGCATGTGGAGTGGTAACTTCTAATACATTGACAGTAACGTTTGTTACAGCCCCACTTCCGGCAACAATTAATGGTTCAGGAAATAATACCTGTATAGGTGATTCTATTTTGCTAAACGCAACAGCCGGGGCTGGTAATTTACAATGGCAACTGAATGGTATTGATATAACGGGTGCTAATGCAGACAGCTTATATGCCTTTGCAAGTGGTGACTATACGCTGATCACCAGTAACAGCTGCGGCAGTGCAACATCAAATATTGTTACATTATCATTTACTGCGGCACCACCTACTCCGGTCTTTACTTCTTCTTCATTGTCAGCATGTGCAGGCGATTCCATATTATTGACTTATTCACAGGTTACTGGTATATCATTTCAATGGCAGCTAAATGGTTTTGATATTCCGGGAACCACCAATCCTTTATTATACATAAATACCGGGGGAAATTATACGTTAACGGCAACAAACACATGTGGCACAGCTATTTCACTTGCTGCAACAATTATTATTCATCCAATACCAACCCAGCCGGTTATTTCGCAGAGTAATGACACCTTACATTCAACACCAGCAGCGGGTTATCAGTGGTATTATAACGGAGTTTTGATAGCGGGTGCAAATGGAATTGATTTTACACCCACCACAGGAGGCGGATACTCAGTTATAATTACAGATAGTAACGGATGCACAAACACATCCGCCAGCTACAATTATTCAGGAACAGGTATTGAATCATTAAATATGTCTGCAATTCATCTTTATCCTAATCCGGTTAACTCCAAATTGCAACTTGAATGGAATCAAACACAACTTTTACAATCCGTAATCATACAAAATACACTTGGTGAAAATGTGTTGTCTAAAGCAAATACAAATCAGGAACAAAAAATGAGCATGGATGTAAGCAATTTGACTTCGGGCATTTATTTTCTCCAATGCATTGCTTTAAATGGTACTGTGACATTCAAATTCGTGAAGCAATAATTTTAAATTAATATAAACCATAGTGTCAAAAATGCAAAAGGCTGCTTTATAATCTATTTCATGAGCTTTATAAAATATTTAATCAGCTCAAAACCTGCGCGAAAGGCAATGCCGAATTTATATAATAAGTTAAATGCGATCTGAAAAACAGTACATCACCTTTAAAATAAATGCAATGCCAATGAATTGTTAAGAGTATTCAAGTATTGTAATAAAAAAATATATCAGGGAATATAAACTTCAAAAACAGCACCCTCTCCTACTCTACCGGTGGCTTTTATAAAACCCTGGTGATTTTCAGCAATTTTTTTGCAGATAGCAAGTCCGATTCCTGTACCAGAATAATCCATTTTACCATGAAGACGTTGAAATATCTCAAAAATTTTATCTGCGTATTCGTTTTCAAATCCAATTCCATTATCAGCAAAAGTAAATTTATGGTACCTGATAACAGGAATTGCACTTTTTGAATCAATATCTATCCCGGAAACCCTTTCGTAAGAGATCCGAATATGAGGAGGAATTTCTTTACGGTGATATTTTACCGCATTGCTGATTAAGTTAACTATCAACTGCTGAAATTGAAAGGGTATTACATTTACAACAGGTAGCGGAGAAGATTCAATTACATCATTTTCCTCTTCAATTACATTTGCCAATTCGGTTTTTGCATTCTGCAAAATTATATTAAGATCAGCCGGCTCAGTGGGTGGCGCAGTGGCAGCAGCCTGTGAGAAATCAAGAAAATCCTGTATGAGAAATTGCATCCGCTCAGAGGCTGAATAAATTTTATTTAAATATTCTTTGGTTGTATTTGGTATTTTTTCAAAATCCTTTTCAAGTATCCGGTTGCTGTAAGTTTGAATTTTACGCAATGGTTCCTGCAAGTCGTGGCTGGCAATATAATTGAACGATTCCAACTCTTTATTTGCGCGTTGCAGTTCTATATTTCTCTGGCTGAGGAAATGGTTGAGCTTATCCAATTCAACCTGGTTTCTTTCCAGTTCTATTTGTGTTTTCTTTTCTTTGCTGATATCTCTGATAAAGGCTACAAAAACTGTCTTGCCTGCCTGTATGGACCGCGAAATAGTCAAAGAAATATAAATTTCCCTACCTTGTTTATTGAGACCAGTGATTTCAATTGTTTTATTCAAAACCCGCTCTTCTCCGGTAGTTAGCAGGCGTTGCATTCCTTTGATATGCGCATCACGGTATTGAACAGGAATTATAGTATCTGCCAGATGCATGCCTGTAACTTCCTCTTCAGTCCATCCAAAAATGGCTGTAGTTTTAGGATTCCATAGAATAATTTTACTACCTGTGTCAATTACAATAATAGCATCAGGAGCATTTTTTATTAATTGATGCAAATACTCTTCGCGTTCTTTTAAATCTACATTAAGTGATTTGTATGCAGCTTCACTTTCAGTGAGTGCAGTATTAATCCTGCTCATTCTTTCATGTTGAAGATTATGCAAGGTTTTAAATGAAGCTGCATCAAGTGCCACAGTAAAACGATCCACTTCCTCCATTATATGAACATAGGTACGCACGTCAGAAGTGTAAGCAGGAAGAAAATCGCGAAATACTTTTCTTCTCACAAAACTTATCAGTACGATATCTTCAATATTAATCTCATCACGTTCCAAAAGCGGAATCTGATTATTTGTCCAATTATCTAATGAGGCATTAATATAAGCGAGTACTTCATTAGAAGCAAAACTGGTGAGTAGATTACGTGAACCTTGTTTGGCAAAATCAAAAAGCTCATCTTCATTCATTGATTCAAAAAAACGCAACATAGGAATTCTTAACTCACGTGATAAATTAAGCTGCTCACGCACAAAATCTTCAAAATGATTTTCTAAAAGAAATTTTGCATAATCCGGAAAAAATTTAAAATTCAAATTCTCCTTATCAAGAGCTGAAAGAATATTTACCGGTTTATCATCTGCAGACATATCAATATATGAAACCTTTGTTACTTATTGTTTGTATTTCATTTTATCCCGTGAAAAAAAGATATTTAATAATTTCAGCTTGTAACATTTAACTGCACGTGCTGTGTAGGTAACAAAGGCATATCATCAGAAAGCATTTGCAGCATCTCAGCTAAATTTCCACGCATCTCCAACTTCAGAATTTCGGCAAGAGTGAACCAACCTGCTTCCATTGAATTTTCATCGGCAATGGTCTTAACGTTGCCTGACAGTGTTCTTGCAGAACAATAAATATAAAGTCCCTTTCTGGATATGGGCCGGTCAACATATTTCATAAAACATATTCCATTAACACCTGCTTCGTAACCTGACTCTTCTTTTACTTCACGCCTCAATCCACTTATGATGTCTTCATGATCTTCGAGTGCGCCACCTGGAAGATACCATTGGTTTTTAAATTTTAAATTGCTTTCTCTAATTAAAAGGAATTTTCCTTTTTCATGAATGATAGCAAATACCCGTGTTCTCATGATGATAAAATTTATTACTAAAAAAATAAACAAGGCTGATGCAGTACACCAGCCTTTAAAAAAATAACTAACTTGATTCGATTATCACAAACCGAATCCCAGACCGAGACTTACAGATAGTCCATTATTTTTCAAGGCATCATTACCAAGCACTCCGGGCTTATCATTAATATCAGATGCTCCAATATAATATCTCACATCAAAATTCCACCATACAGCTTCCACCAATCTATAGTTTAATCCTGCACCTACTACAGCACCGAAATCCACACCTTTAACATTATCCTTATCATTAGATTTTTGTTCAATAATATTTGATCCCTCCTTTTCATTTTTTGCGCTCAGCAGAAATCCAATTGAAGGGCCTAACGTTACTTTAGGTCTTAAGCGATTTCCATACTGACCAAAAAACACTGCTGCCTGTAAAGGCATCCTCAAATAGCTAAGAGCGAGATCATTTTTAATTTTTGTAGTAGAGTTGGCTGTATATATTGTGTTATCAAATTTTCCTCCTTCACGTGAATATAGCAAGTCTGCACTGACACCAAAGTGTTCCTGAAAACTGTAAACAAAAAAACCACCTGCTAATAATCCGATTTTTGATTCGGCATTGTTAGCACCACTTATATTTGAAATATTAATTCCTACACGTGGTCCGATAGTGAAATATTGCTGGAATGTTTCACTGTTAGACGGTGCAATGGTTGTTGAACCCGATCGTTGCTGTGCCAATCCAGGATAGCACAGACACATAAATGTAAATGCAGTGATAATTTTCTTTTTCATTTTTGTTTTATTTTTTTAGTGATTTACATAGATTAATTTAAACAAGGATCCGGGACTGCATATAATGCCCCATATATATTATCGCGCTGCATCAATTTAGATGCCCACATATCATAATTATGCGTTTCAAGTATTTCGTTAATTGTAATTTCCTCAACCCACCACTGGTTTTCGCTTATTTCCTTTTCAAGCTTGCCAGGCTCCCATTGCACATATCCTGCATAAAACTTTATTTCATTCTCCACAATTTCATTTTTCTTTATAAGGCTTTGCAATTGGTAAATATTTCCTCCCCAGTAAATATCATTTACAATGTTTACAGCATTTGAAAGATATTTTTGCTGATGAACAAAAGATATCATTTTGGTATTTACAGGACCTCCATACTGCAACCTGCGGTTTACATCTAAATCCGGCAATGCTTCATTCACCTGTAAATTACTCTCTTTATTAAGAATTAAACCCATGCTGCTCTGATCGCTGTGTTCAATAATTAAAATGACTGAGCGCTGCATTATTTCATTATTCCAGAATCCTTTTGATATGATGATATTACCGGCTTCAAGGTGTGTAACCTCTTTAATCTGTACATGACGTTGAATTAATTTCATGATATTATGATTATAATTTTCTATAATCACAAAATCATACCATTCCCTGAAACGGTGGAATTAAGTGGAAGAATAGTACAGTTTTGTAGAAATTATTAACCGATTGTGAAGAAACTGCTTGTTGAAATTGTTTAGTTGAGATATTGCGATCATTAATACCAAAAATAAAAATCCCGTGGATAAATTCACGGGACTATCATTCACCAATTAAAATTAAATTAACAAGTATTGTTACCTGATCTTATCAAGTTTGTCAGTGGCTTTAGCATAATTCTGATCCCATTCCTGCTGCCATTTTTTATCTCTTTTATCTGCAGGGGTTTTCATCATTGATTTAAGATTATTCTTCCGGTTTTCTACATCGGACAAAGCGGCAAAATATTTTTTCTTGTCAGCTTCAGCAATTGAACTCTTTACCTGTGAAATTTTTGCTTCCAGGTTATCAATTTTCTGATATAGATCTGCATCACTCTGGGCAAATGCGGAAATTGATATAGCAAGAAGAATGGATGCAGCAAGCAATATTCGTTTTATAGTATTCATACCTGATATGTTTTATTTTCTATGATATCACTTAATCTTTTAAAGCTGATGGGCTTTTCCATAAAATAATCAGCACCATTTTCCAAAGCTTTGTTTTTCAAATGAGACATGGCGCTGATGATAATTATGCAAATAGATTTATTTACTTTTCTGAATTCCGAAATCTTTTCAATACCATAACCATCAGGCAGATTATGATCAAGAATTAGCAGATTAGGCTCCATCTCCTTACATTTATTAAGTCCGTTTGTCAATGAATTGGAAATGCTCACATTCTTACTTTTCTTTTTTAAAAAGTTTGCAAGAAGAAGACAAATATCCACTTCATCCTCAATTATCAAAGCATTATTGACAATCATTAGTTATTTTTTTAATTCAATGGTTTAACCTGAGAATTTTTAACATACAGTTTTGCTGTATCATTATTATTTACTCTGACAACAAACTTTCGCTGTTCATTATCAGAACGATCAGGAGATTTAATCTTGTTTGAATCATCACGTTTATCAAACGCAATTCGCTCATTAATGTAAGTCATCTTGTTCATATAATTATTTTTTTACATTGTTTTCCTGTTCTTCCGCTTTTTTTTCCTCCGCTTCTTTACGTGCTTTTTCCTTTTTCTTGAAATAACCTTTTAATAAAAAGTTACTCTTTGCTGCTTCCATATTCTCATCCAGACCTTTAGTTCCTTTTTTCAGGTTTTCAATTGTCTGATCAATATTCTGGGCAATGGATGTATCGTGTATCAATCTACCCAATGTTCCGTGACCCCGGTTTATGTTATACATAATCTCTGCCAACTCTCCTGATACCACTTCTGCGTTCTCCACGGTCACCTTTAAATTCGCTACTATCTGGTCAGTTTCGATGGGTTCGATTGATTGCAGAAACTGTCCTTCTTTTGCAACAGGTGAATCACCATTACCCTGTGTAATATTAATTACACGGTCGCCAATGATACCTTCAGAACCAATGGTAATCTGGCAATCAGTTTTGATAAATTTTTGCACATCCTGATCAATCAGCATTTCCACTTTAACCGTTGAGTCATTTATGATGAAAATATTATCCACTGTTCCCACATTTATCCCTGAGAAGCGGACATTATTACCCACCTGCAATCCGCTTACGCTGCTAAATTTACTGTTAACTTTAAAAACAGGATTAAATAAATGTTTTTGTCTGCCAATGTAAAATATAGCGATCACAAAGAGTACTATTCCTGTGGCTACAAAAAATCCTAATCGTGCTTTAAACTGCGGTGACTGTGTGTCCATATTAATTCTTATCCTTTAAAAAAACTATTCACAAACTCATCTTTTGAATTTTCCAATTCTTTATATTGTCCTTCTGCAAACACCTCTCCATCTTTAAGCATGATAATTCTATCGGCTATTGTGCGTGCACAAGCAATGTCATGTGTGATGATAATGGAAGATGTATGATATTTTGATTTAACTTCTAAAATCAATGAACTGATTTCTGCTGATGTTATAGGATCCAGACCTGTGGTAGGTTCATCATATAACATAATTGCCGGATCAATGATAATTGTTCGTGCAAGCCCTATCCGTTTACGCATTCCGCCTGAAAGTTGCGAAGGCATCTTGTGTAAAGCATCAATCAACCCGACATTCTCCAATGCTTCTTCAATCTTTTGGTTTAATTCCTTTTCAGTGATATTTTTTTTAATCCTCCTCAATGGAAATTCAAGATTCTGTTTCACCGTCATCGAATCATACAATGCTGCACTCTGAAAAAGAAATCCGATTTTTTTACGCAAGTCAGTTAACTCCTTATCATCTAATGACAACACATCTTTACCCAATACATTAATTTTACCTTTATCAGGAAACAATAAACGCACAATACATTTAATCAGCACTGATTTACCACTGCCTGATTTGCCCAACACCACCAGGTTTTCACGCTTATATAAATCAAGTGATATATCTTTTAAAACAACCTGGTTGCCAAACGACTTTTGCAGATTAGTAATTTCAATTACCTTTTCGTTATCCGAAAAATCATCAGCTTTCTTAGGAGCTGCTTCCATTGCTTCTGTTCTCATTTTACAAACATGTCAGTAATTTGAACTGCAATTAGATCTACAATAATTACAAGAAGCGATGATAAAACAACAGCTGAATTAGCAGCTAAGCCAACACTTTCAGTACCTCGCCCTGCAGTGAATCCCTTATAACAACCCACAAGACCAATTACAAAACCAAAAAAGAAAGTTTTAATAAATGCCGGCATAAAATCAGAAAATGCAACAGAAGCAAATGCACGCGACACATATAATACAAAGTTAACGGATCCTTTAATATTTACTCCGATCCAGCCACCCAGAAAGCCCCATGCATCAGCAAACAAAACAAGAATTGGAATCATAAACGTGGCAGCAAGCACACGTGTTACTATCAGGTACTTCATAGGGTTTGCCGCAGAAACTTCTAACGCATCAATTTGTTCCGTTACCTTCATTGAGCCCAGCTCCGCTCCTATTCCTGAACCAACTTTACCTGCACAGATTAGAGCTGTGATTACAGGACCTATTTCGCGAATGAGTGATACTGCAACCATTCCGGGCAACATTCCTTCAGCACCAAAATCAGCAAGCACCGGACGTGACTGAATAGTTAAAACCAATCCCATTATGGCACCGGTAATACTTACGAGTCCTAAAGATTTATTTCCAATCTCATAACATTGCCTTAAGAATTCTTTAAATTCAAAAGGATAAGAAAACGTTTGTTTGACAAGAGAAGAAAAAAACAAGGTCATGTCACCAACTCCTGTTAAAAAAGAATTTGCTTTCTGCGTTCTCTTAATAGTATTCTCACTCAGGCGGATTGAACGGCCGGTTGCAAATTCTTTTACTTTAGTAACAGGAATTTTTTTCATAAGGGTTCACTGCAACCTTCCAAAAGCAATGCCTTAAATTGTTATGGTAAGTAATAAAATTAACATTAAGCTAAAAGGCAATATATTCTACATACTGTTGAGTGGCTTCCTCAAAATTTGTACAATAAATTAAAGTATGCTTAAAAGAATTTTCAGGCATGATTATTCATATCTTGCATATTAATTAATCTCAATTTAAACAATCAAAAAAAACAAAATCACATGTCAGACTACGGAAAAGTATTAGGTGCCTTGGTGCTCGGTGCAGCAGCAGGTGCAGTATTAGGTTTATTGTTTGCTCCTGATAAAGGAAGTGAAACACGCAAAAAAATTGCAGGAAGTGCTGAAGAACTTATTGATCAGCTTTCAAGCAAAATTGATGAAGGCAAAGAAGCATTATCCGGCTTGAAGGAAAAAGCAATGAACAAAGCAGAAGAATGGAAAAACAAGGCTACATCAGCTGCCGGTGATATAGCAGATGCTGCAGAAAACGAATATGGAAATGCAAAATCAAAAGCGCGTTCCATGGCTTCAAATCAGGCTCACTAAAATTAAACAACTTAAAACTTATGGAAGAGAAAGGCAGAATTGAAAATATGATGCATAACATCAAAGAGTACGCTGAGACCAGGATTGATCTCGGACTACTGACATTTCAGGATAAAGCAACCGGAGTTATTTCTTCTGTTGCATCAGTATTTGTCGTTGGAATTTTAAGTGTGTTCTTTATCTTTTTTGCAAGCGTGGGTGTTGCATGGATGATTGGTCAAAGCCTTCAGAACCCTTCCATAGGTTTTTTTATTGTTGCCGGTTTTTATTTGCTGGTAACAGCAATTATTCTTTTGAATAAAGACAAATGGATTGGCTTACCTATAATAAACTCACTACTTAAAAAAATAAATATCAATGAGGAAAATTGATAACCAGGCGCAGTTAAAAGCAGAATTAAAAAGATTACGCGCAAAAAAAGAACTGCTTGAAGTTGAAATTGAAAATGATTTCAATGAAATAAAACACGACCTCTCTCCCTTGACTTTGATAAACAAAGGAGCGAAAAAAGCATTGGTTAGTGATCAGATCGGTCTTGTTAATACTTCCATTGGCGGCATCGTAGATTTTATTTTGAAGAAAGTGGTTTTACGCAATTCAGGTTTGGTAACACGTTTAGTAATTCCATTCCTTGCAAAAAATCTTACTAAGAATTATGTACATGATAATAAAACAAAAATTCTTGGTTGGTTTGGATCGTTAATTACAAAGCTGGCGGAAAAAAAACATCATCATAACGGACATGATGTTTATGAAAAAGCAACCGCTGATACTACTTTTGAAAGGTGAGATAAGTTTGTTGGTTGCTTAATTGCAATCTCATGTCGCCTGAAAATGCTTAGGGAAATAAACAGTAAATTCTGAACCTTTAGTTAATATGCTCTTTGCAGTGATATATCCATCATGATTGGCTACAATTTTTTTACACATTGCCAAACCAATTCCTGTTCCCTTATATTCTGATTTATTTTGAAGCCGCTGAAAGATCACAAAAATCTTTTCTGCATATTCTGATTCGAATCCGATTCCGTTATCAATAAAAGTTATTTTATGAAAAAGCATTTCAATATCCAGGTATTTAACACCTGAAATTTCTTTTCCTTTTGCCACACCGTATCTAATTATCACAACAGGGCTCATACCCTTCTTCACAAATTTAAATGCATTGGTTAATAGATTTTGAAACAACTGTTCCATCTGCATTGCGTTAGCTGTTATATAGGGCAAATGATCATTGCTCACCTGGGCTTTGGTTTCCTGAATCTGCATACTTAACAAATCCAACACATTTGCAAGCGAACGGTTAAGATCAACCCATTCATATTTTTTAAGTGAGGCATTAGCAATACGTGAGTAGCTTAATAGATCATTGATTAAAAACTGCATCCGTTGTGCTGCATTTTGCATGCGGTCAATGATAAATTGTCCATCACTATTCAGATTTTCGCGATGTTTGAGTAATAGCCGGTTTCCAAAAGTTTGAATTTTTCTTAATGGTTCCTGCAAGTCGTGGCTGGCTACATAAGCAAACTGCTCCAACTCCTGGTTCGATCTTTTCAGGGCTTCAATATTATATTCAAGATCATTTTGAACTAACGTGCGCTTTTTTAATTCTCTCACTATTATAAGGTAAGCAAGATAAATTATAGCAATAAAAACCAGTGAAAGCACCACCATAAAAAAAGGTGTTAATGTTTCGTAACGGTTTTTTATTTGTTGACGTTGCTCCAGTTTTCTTTCAATGCCGTCCTGAATTTTTTTAACCAGGCGTCTTGTATCATCCATCAGCATTTTACCATGCAACAGGCTGCCCATGGTAATGCCTGTATAAGTTTTATCAATACGGTCTTCACTTACCACTTTATTCAGGTGCCTGATTCTTGCAATAGCAGTATATTTAAATTCATTTATAGCGGGTAAATCTTCAGGATCTGATTTTGCCAGAATGGATAATTCATCCAGTGCATTGTAAATTTTTTTCTGTGATTCAATCATAGGTTCCAGAAAAATGGAATCCCTGGTTAGTAAATATCCTCGCTGACTTGTTTCAGCATCTTTTAGATAAGAAAGACATTGCTCCAGTTTAAATTTAAGATTGGTGCTGTCATCCACAAGGTTTCCATACTCAATGAGGGTTTGCAAACGGATGTAAGAGAGATAAGTGAGAAAAAGTAAAAATACTAAAGTGGCTATAAACAGTATCCTGGAAATTCTGAATGCGTCATTAACCTTCATAAAATTTTTTCCCGTGTAGATTTATCTACCCAAAAATAGGCGATTAATTCCTCAAAATATTTTAAAATAAAAATGGGCGGGTTATTGCTCTTGCTATTTTAATTTTCAGAATTAGAAAATGAAGCAACAACAAAATCAAAAGCAAACCCAAAAATTAAAACAGGGATACTATTTATCGCATCAACACATGAAGCTGATGCATATAATGCATTTGTCCGGCTATGCATTGCAGGAATATATTGCCAATGAGTTAGAGCAAAATCCTGCATTGGAAGCAGAATCAGAAACAGAGGCACCTGAACAGCGCGAAGAAAATACAAACAAGGAAGAGCGTGAATTCGATCCTGATTTATGGGATAATGATGATGATCTTTTTGAAAAAAATTATAAACTGCCCACGCAACAGGAAGAATATTATGAAGCACCTGTAATTCAGTTTTATTCATTGCCTGAAAATTTAAAGGAACAAATTCAACTGATGAATCTGCCTGAAGATATAACTACACTGGCTTGTTACCTTGCTGATGAACTGGAAGAAGATGGATATTTAAGAATAAGTATTGCTGATGCTGCTTATGACTACGGATTTTCGCTCGGTAAATTAATTGAAGAGTCGCAGATAGAAACAGCACTGGCAGCATTGCAGCAATGTGAACCTGCAGGTGTGGCAGCCCGAAACCTGCAGGAGTGTTTGCTGCTTCAACTGCATCGCAAAAAAAACCAGCAGGATGAAATTACACAGCTGTCAATAAAAATATTGCGTGATCACTACCAGCATTTTGTGCAAAGGCATTTTAATAAAATAAAATCTGAACTAAGTATTGACAGCCCCACTTTTGAAAGCTGCATTGCACTTATCAGCAAACTGAATCCTAAGCCGGTGAGTGAATCAAACAAATATGAACTGCTCAAAGAACAGATTATACCCGAGTTTGAAGTAAGCGTTGAGAATGATCAGCTTTTTGTCGCACTCACTTCATCTGAATTTACGAAGCTGCGTGTGAACGAAGATTTTAATGCTACGCAGATGAAATCGAATAACGAAACGGAATTAAAAGAAGCATCCAATTATTTTCAACACCTGGTAAATGAAGCCAACACTTTAGTAAATGCATTAAAGGAACGGGAAACCACCATGATGAACATCATCACCTGTATTGTAAAGATGCAGCCCGATTTTTTTAAGTCAGGTGATACCAAAGACCTCAAGCCAATGATATTGCAGGATGTAGCCAATGCAACAGGTTATGACATTAGTACTGTGTCGCGCATTACAAGCAATAAGCATGTGCAGACTCCTTTTGGCATTTTCAGTCTTAAAAATCTGTTTATGCGGGCAATTTCTTCTGAAAAGAATGATACATCTTATGCAAATTCTTCAACTTCGCTGCAGGTTCAGGAG
>JANLUX010000150.1:0-4743 GCA_031363705.1 Bacteroidota bacterium | reverse complement strand
TTTCGATTTAGCTTTCTTTCCAATATTTAATAGTTATTTTTATTTATTGATATCAATTCGTTGCGTGTAGTTGCCTTTCTCATTTTTCAATTCAACAATATACAAGCCACTGTTTAATGAAGTAAGATTAAGATCGTAAATCCCTTGACTTATCGCTTTCACTCTGTCATGAAAAACAGTTTTGCCGAGTATATTGATCACATTAATTTCCAGATCAGTTCCTGCCTGAATAGTGGGAGCACTTATGGTAATCTGTCCTTTGCTTGGATTTGGATAAACACTCACACTCTGCAAACGACCTGAATTTTCAGAAATGGCAGTAGGTCCGGTGGATAATGAATCGCGTAAATTGGAATTTGCCATGGCTGTTTGCATACGCGTTTTCTGATCTCCTGAAAACATTTTCATACAAGCATCATCCACATAATCCATATAGTTCATAAACATAGATCCGGGAGCTGTTCCTGAGCATGAAGGGCCAAACCAACCCATGCCTGCATTGGCAGTAATAAGCGGATAAGTAGGACAACCATAATTCTCTCCGTCTTGTGGTGGAGTATCATTACAATAGTCATTGTTATTTGGAGCAGGGCAAGAACCATCACCCCAGATGTGGCGAAGACCTAAATAATGTCCTACTTCATGTGTTGCAGTACGCCCTTTATGATAGGGAGGTGATACAGTACCTGTGCGTCCAAATGCATCATATAAAATCACTACTCCATCCGTTGTCAAGGTTCCACCTCCTGAAATTCCATTTAATCCTGAGTTGGGTGGGAAAGTTGCATAACCTAATAATCCTCCACCTAAGTTCATTACCCACATGTTCATATATTTTTTAGGATTCCAGATGGTAGTTGGCTTTATTGTTGAATTAATATATGACTGAGTATAAGGAGGTGCTGACCATCCCATTGTATTGCGATTAATTCTGTCAATTCCTGTTGTAGCAGCTCCGCCAGGGGTTACGGTTGCTAAATGGAAGTTGATTTCTGAATCAGTTATAAACGGTTTGAAAGCTGCAGGAACGGTAGCTGTATCCGCATTCTGTTTGCGAAAATCTTCGTTCAATACATCAATCTGAGAGTTGATTTGTGCAATACTAAGATTTGTTCCTGTGCCGATTGCTTCACCATTATGGATAATATGAACAACTACAGGAATATTGTAAGAAGTTTGTACACGTCCGGTTTGTTGCAGTTCAAGAAACTCTTTGATTTTTGGTTGTAACCAATTTTCATATTCAGCAGGTAATTGAGGAGTGCCGCAGGTGCGATGTGCAGGCATAGTCCTGTTTTGCGAATTGCTAAAAACTGCAATGCAAATCATACAAGTAAGGAGTAATAGTTTTTTCATGAGATTAAATTTAGAGAGATTTTTTATAGAACGCTCAAAGGTAAAAAATCCTTGGCTAACACAATGTAAAATTTTAATTATTTTTCAAAGTGGTTTTTAATAACGCAAAAGCTCCTTCAATATGAACTATTTTTTCATGATCGGGTAATACAATACCTTTTCTTAAATCCACCAGCCGGAAATCCCAATATAGTTTTGAGGAGGGCAACGGAGGATTTTTATTATAATGATCACTTGCCTGATCTAATACATTAAAACCATTAAACGGATTACCACTGTGGTAAGTCAATAAAAAATTATGATACCATGGGATGAGGAAAAATGGCTCGTGAATAATCGCTTTCCAACCTGTTGGCATGCTGCGTTGAGCTTCACATAAAAATGAATTGTTATCAGGATTAGTAAGCACCAGGCAATCAACAGGAGTATTGGATTTAATCCATTGATGCATATTACTTAAGTCTGTTTCAGGATAATTTCCAATCTGATATCTGTAACGCAAACGTTCTGCAGGCAGGTAAGTGCTGTTGGTTATCAACAGGAGAGCTGCAATGGAACCAAACAGTAGTAAAGGAATTGGGATCATAGAGCGCGAAAGAGATTTGATTTTTTTACTGAATGATGTGGATAAAAACACAAATATTACCAGTACATTAAACAACATCAACCATCCTCCAACTTTGAACCATTGTAATTTACCAATGGGCAGATAGTTTAATCCTTCAAGCAGGCAGGTGTAAATTAACATCCCTCCAACAACGATAAGAAATACGTAACGCCATAATTGTTTCAATTCTTTGTTTATTGAAAAGTGAAGCACACAGGCTATCGCTGTTAAAGAAATAAATTTAATGTAATCTTCCAGTGGGAAAGCGGAAGGCAGATAATGATTAGGATTACGAACACGATAAAGAATATTATAAAACAATGTACTGTCATTGCTTCCATTATAACCTTTTAACTGTTGGTACAATGTTGGAAATAACATCGGACTTGCGAACAAGAGATAGATCATCAAAAATTTTAGTTGCGAAAAAATATTTTTTGGTTTATCTATGATCGTATAAATAAAACCAATGATCAATATTACCTGCAAGCCAATCAGCACCTGAAAAAGTGAAGCCATACCCGCAAACAGAGCAGCAACAAACCATCGTTTTTTAAGCATCGCTAAAAAAGCAAGAGCACCTAATGCAGTTGATATATTACCTGATGTTAATTGTATATCGAGCAAAGCATTGCCGCCAACTGTGAAACGGTTAAAAACCACTATTGCAAAAAATGCAATGCAATCAGCCAATAGCTGCGTAACTTTAAAATGCACTGCCATTTGTTGAATTGCCCATGCTGTCACCGTAATGCAAATCAGTTGAAATAAAAAACAAACCACTGAAACAGGCATTATAAATTGGAATAGATAAATCAGCCACACGAAAAAGAAACGCACTGAAAAAGTCTGATTACACGCTGATACAAAATAATCTTTAGGATAAAGTTCAGGATTTATCAGTTGATAAACCTGAGGCAGATGTTCTTCCTGGTCCCCGGAATTAAAGGTATAGCCTTTCACTAATATAAATATCAGTGTGGTTGTAAAGGCAATCAGCCAGCTACGCAGTGTCATCAATTTTATTTTAATCCTTATTTAAACTATCATCCTATAACCTCACCTCCTCAACACATTAATCAGCGGAGTGTAAAAATCAGAAAATAATTGTATTAACTTAGAGCAAAACTTTTCACTTGCTTTGGCACGCAGCTTACATTTGCTATAACAAACCCTAAACACTATGAGTACAATTCGAATTTTGCTGGTAGAAGATGAGCAAAGCCTCGCTGACACCATTAAGCTTAACCTGGAGCTGGAAGGTTATAAAGTAATCACTGCCAATGATGGAAAAAAAGCGCTCAAGGCATTTAAGCAGGAACGCTTTAATCTCATTGTGCTTGATGTAATGTTACCCGAGATGGACGGGTTTACAGTGTGCGAAGCCATTCGTCTGGATAATGCAGAGGTGCCTATATTGATGCTTACCGCCAAAAACGCTTCAGCAGATCGTGTCAATGGTCTTAAGATCGGGGCTGATGATTACCTCACTAAACCCTTCAATCTTGAAGAGCTGTTGTTGCGTATTAATAATCTCCTGAAACGCACTTATAGGAATGGTGAGGCGAAGCAGACTAATCATAACCAATATCAGCTTGCCGATTATAATATCAACTTTGGTGAGATGACCGTAGAAAAACAGGATGGTAAAAAAATCAATCTCACTAAAAAAGAAAATGCTTTGCTTAAACTATTAATTGATCGTAAGAATGAAGTAGTAAGCCGTGAACATATTCTGGAAACTGTGTGGGGTTATGATATTTATCCAAGCACACGTACCATTGATAATTTCATTGTTACTTTTCGTAAATATTTTGAACCTGATCCGGGTAATCCCATACATTTTCACTCTGTGAGAGGGGTAGGGTATAGGTTTAAGGAATAGTATCATGTGAGTTCAATGACTGAAGCTGTTGCAAAAGCAATTAACCAAAAGCTTTTTTAATAGTCATTTAACAATTGTAGTTAAATTCCACTTTAAATTAACACGTTGCGGTTAACTTTAATTCCTCACTATTTTTCCTTTTAAAGATCTTCCTTCTTTATCTTTTATCTCAACAAAATAAATCCCTTTTGCAAGTGATGAAATATTTATTTGTTGTTGTTCACTAAAGTGTTGCTGGTAAACTATGCGTCCTGAAATATCATACAAAAACAAATGTGCATTAATAAAATCCTGTGCAGCAATTAAACAATTATCAAAAACCGGGTTAGGATAAATCTGAATGGAGGATGTTTGCTGAGTATTATCATAAACAGAAACAGGTATGCAACCGGGAAGGAGGGAATCTTTTAAAACAAATAATGCTTCAGTTAAATTATAGTTGCTATAGCTGATGCCGGAGTTGATACTGAAAATTCCGGGTGTGGTAACAGTTGCAGCATTAAAGGTTAGCATATTAACAGGTTTTGAATAACAATCAATAAATCCTGTGCTATTGGTATGAATGATATACCCGTTGTCGGTGCTGTCGCTCCCAAAGCTGCGTGTAATGGCAGCCATCAAATAACCTCCATCTTGTGTCATTGATAAACTATATGCCTCATCCAGCAAGTGTCCTCCATATATATTTGACCACTGTATGTCTCCTGCACTATCAAGTTTAAGAAGGATCACATTTGCACTGTCATTTCCCTGCGGGGTTGGATTTCCGGGACCCGCCAATTGCGGTGACAAAAAACTCTCGGTAAAACCGGTGATGGCATATGCGCCAGCCGCCGCTGCCGTGCCGGTTCCTTGCGGGCTGTTGGTTACTTCCGTCCAGCCGGCCGGGACGGTC